>JAEWJV010000581.1 GCA_023386395.1 Bacteroidota bacterium | reverse complement strand
GTAATAAGGTGAGGGGGCAACACCTTGCCTGCCGGTTAAATATTCGCTCCAGGGCTCATATTGGGAAGCATACATTGCATCGGCAGCGGGCCGTATTTGTACAACCACGGCATTCATGCCGTTCTTTTGCTGCTCGTTAAGGATATTAATGAATTCCTGCTTTTGCTGTTCGGTAGTTAACCCTTTCCTGCTTGGCCAGTCAATGTTGGCAACAGATGCAATCCATACTGCACGAAACTCATATTTGGGCTGGCAATGAACCGGAGAAAGATTAAGAAAAAACAAAATCAGTACACAACAAAAAAGTCGCATCATCAAACGAAGATATAAGATGAGCGCTTTTTGTTTAATGATAAAAAGAAATTTAAAAATGTATTACAAGAATCGTGAAATGTATGTTGATAAGAATTGACTCAATTGAGTTTGATGCGGATGTCATACACAAAATCTTTTACTTCCAGTATTTTGAAAAGCTTGCTGTCAGCATGACGCGGGTTTAATATGTAGTTAAACTCATCATGAATAACAGTTGAAGGAACTTTTATAACAGGGCTTTTTGCTGCAATCAAATGTGCTGTACCAAATTTTTTTGTTGAAGATGGAGCCGGTATATCTTTCCAGTCGCCGGGCAATTTATGTTCTTCAAAAGCAAGGATATTCTCATCAGGTATTTCAAATGTGGTTATGCTTAACGTTCTGGGCACATCATCGATATTTATATTCACAGTGTACTCAAGCAAAGCCAAAGCCCTGCTTTCTGACGTATAAATGCATGGAGTTAATTTACTATTCCATCGTCCTCCATACAACCTTGCACCTTCTCCTGATAAATCGTTTGCAAATTTGGTTTTGCTTATTCTATATACAAGCATAGAGGCAATTAAGAATAAACACCATATTCAATGCGGCCAATAATATTTTTTACTTCATCTCTTCCAAATGGGCTGCCTATTAGTTCAAAAGGTGTTTTACCTCCCAAAGCCTGGTTAGGCCTGAACATCCAGGTATTAAACCTGGACACATCTTCAAAAACCTCATAACCGTAAGAATATATATCGGCAAGGCTAAAAATGCGTTCACTCAGGCCTGCATTGAATTTTTCCTGTTTCTTTTTATTGATTAATGTGGCTCTTGTAACAGATAAAGCCTTGGCAAGCTTATCATAATCCATACTTGTTTTCTCCTTTAATTTTTGCAATTCTTCTTTACTGATGCCATCTTCTACAGCCGCCATTTTTTCAAAATTCGTCATTTGACTTTCGGGCTTATGGTTAAAAGAGAGAATAGAAGAAAAGCTTTTCATCCCATTGCTATTTTTTTTAATCACATATATAGCAGCGTTCTCTTCTACGTTATTGCTTGATTTCCCGGCTTTATATTTTACCGTTTTCTTTTTTGCCATAGTATAAAATTTTACTAATACAAATATAAAATTATACATTTATTTTTAAAAAGTAAACGTTTCCTCAAATATTTTTAAAACAATTCAGCTTAAAGTTTATACAGACAGGTGATTTTAATTCAAATGGATTGGATTTGGCAATTCATCATAAATAGTTTTAGCATTTTACTTTAAAAGTTGAATTGCGTTTGAGTAAGATAACTGCAACAATTATTGGAGGGAAGCCCAAAAGCATTCCCCCAATCCGTGTATATTTGCCGCCCGATTTTGGCATGAGCAATCAACCGGAAATATATAAACACCAAAGCCGGAAGCAAAAAAATTATTCATAAAAAAAGCAGTCCTCCTTTAGGGGACAGGGGTTTATGTATCGTACACATACATGCGGAGAATTGAGAATTGAAAATGCCGGCGAAACAGTTACACTGGCCGGCTGGGTGCAAACCGTGCGCAAATTCGGCGCTATAACTTTTGTTGATTTACGCGACCGTTATGGCATAACACAATTACTATTTGGCGAAACTTTAAATGATCAACTGGAAGCCAGCCCGCTTGGCCGCGAATTTGTATTACAGGTAAAGGGAAAAGTTTCTGAGCGCAGCAATAAAAATAAAAATATTCCTACCGGTGATATTGAAATTGCAGTTGATGAATTTAAGATTCTCAATAAATCAGCAGTGCCGCCTTTTACCATACAGGATGATACCGACGGCGGCGATGATCTCAGAATGAAATACCGTTATCTCGATTTACGCCGCAACGCTGTTAAGAAAAACCTCGAATTACGTTATGCCGTAAACCGCAGCGCCAGAAACTATTTACATGAGAATGGATTTTATGATATTGAAACGCCTTTTCTTATAAAATCAACGCCTGAAGGCGCAAGGGATTTTGTGGTGCCAAGCCGCATGAATCCGGGCGAATTCTATGCATTACCGCAAAGCCCGCAAACCTTTAAACAGTTATTAATGGTAAGCGGCTACGACCGTTATTATCAGATCGTAAAATGTTTCAGGGATGAAGACCTGCGTGCAGACCGCCAGCCTGAATTCACGCAAATCGACTGTGAGATGGCTTTTGTTGAACAGGAAGATATCCTGAATATGTTTGAAGGTTTGGTGAAACGTATTTTTAAAGACGTAAAGGGAATTGATTATATAGATGCAGTTGAACGCATGACATGGGAAGATGCCATGTGGAATTACGGCAATGATAAGCCGGATACCAGGTTTGACATGAAGATCAACAATCTTAAAAAACCTTCATCTGTTTATGTAAATAAAACTGCCAACAGCGCTTTAATCGATAATGCCAACTTCGTTGTATTTGATAGCGCTGAAACAGTTGTTGCCATTGCCGTTCCGGGCTGCAGTGAATATACCCGCAAGCAAACCGATGAATTGACCGAATGGGTGAAACGCCCGCAAATTGGCATGAAAGGTTTGGCTTTTATAAAATGCAATGCCGATGGCAGCTATAAAAGCAGCATAGAGAAGTTTTATAATGGTGAAAGATTAAAAGCCATTGCCGATGCCACAGGCGCCAAACCCGGTGATCTCATTTTAGTGTTGGCAGGCAATGAAGAACGCACCCGCAAAGCTATGAGCGAACTGCGTTTGGAGATGGCCAAACGCCTCGGGTTGCGCAAAGACAATGAATTTAAACTGCTTTGGGTGCTTGATTTTCCTCTCTTTGAATATGATGAAGAAGGTAACCGCTGGGTGGCAAGACACCACCCTTTCACATCGCCCAAGCCGCAGCATATTGAAGTAATGATCAATAATAACCCGGCAATTGAAGATGCCGCAAAATACCTGGAACATCCTTACGCTGGCATCAAAGCCAATGCTTATGATATTGTTTTAAATGGCAATGAAATTGGCGGCGGCTCCATAAGAATTTTTCAGCGGGAGTTACAGGAAAAAATGTTTGCAGCCCTTGGCATGAGTAAAGAAGAAGCGCAGCATAAATTTGGATTTTTATTGGGCGCCTTTGAATATGGAGCCCCTCCGCATGGCGGCATTGCTTTTGGTTTCGACAGGCTTTGCGCCATTCTTGGCGGCAGTGAAAGCATCAGGGATTTTATTGCTTTTCCTAAAAATAATTCCGGCAGGGATGTAATGCTCGATGCACCTTCCACAATTGACGACAAACAGTTGGAGGAATTACAGATAAAGCTTGACGTAAAAGGATAGGCTCTGAAGCCAGATAAACTATGATATTCCCCGGCAAAATTTCATTTAAGGATTTGCAGCTTACAGATGCAAAAACGCTGTTCGTTTTTGCACTCGCTTCAGAAGCTGCAGAAGAATTTGGACATGTAAATAAACTTATATGTGGTATCGGAAAAATAAACGCAGCTTATGAACTTACAAAGCTCATTCATACCAATAAACCTTCCCTTATTATAAATCTTGGTTCTGCCGGCAGCAATGTTTTCCCTACCGGTGAAGTAATCTGCTGCACAAAATTTATTCAACGGGATATGGATGTCCGTCCATTAGGCTTTGCCAAATATGAAACGCCGCTTTCTGGCATTCCATCCTTATTAAATTATGGCATTGAAATAAAAGATTTGCCTCATGGAATTTGTGGCTCAGGTGATGGCTTTGAAATCAATCACACAAATGATGATTATAATGTAATTGATATGGAAGCCTATCCGCTTGCTTTAATCGCCATGAAAGAAGATATCCCATTTATCTGCCTGAAATATATTTCAGATGGCGCCGATGGCGCAGCAGCAGAAAGCTGGGCAGTGCAGGTGCATAAAGCCGCTGAGGCTTTTAAAAAGATATTATTCTCTACAGAGTAAATTATGGTAAGATGCGCAGAAGAAGATGTTCAGATGCTTCAATCAGTTTCCTAATATCTTTGCCCTTAATTAATGCAGCAATTCAAACAATTATATTACTTATGCATGTTCATTGTGCTAGTTTCCTGCGAACGTACAATAGACCTCAAAGTAAATGATCAACCCACCAAACTCGTTGTTGACGCCCGTATTGAAGATAATGGCACGCCGCTGGTAGTACTTTCCAATTCACTCAATTATTTCAATACGATTTCACCGGAAGAGTTGCAGGCTTCATTTGTGCACAATGCCAATGTAACTATAACCGATGGCAGCAAAACTGTGACACTGAAAGAGGTAAATTATACTGATACGAGTGGTTATACTTTTTATTATTATACGGTTGATGTTACCAATCCCCTACAGGTGCTTATTGGCAGGCTTAACACTACTTATAACCTGAATATTGTACTGCCAGACAGTTCTGTTTATACAGCCATCACTACCATTCCTCCCATGCGAAAAACCTGCGATTCGCTCTGGTGGAAAAAAGCACCCGATAATCCCGACACAACCCGTTGTGTTTTATATGGCCTGTTTACTGATCCGCCCGGTTTTGGCGACTACGTACGCTATTTCGTAAGCACTAATAGCCAGCCATTCTATCCTGGTTATACCTCCGCTTTTGACGACCAGGTTACCGATGGCACCACCTACACTTTCCAGATACCAAAAAGTTACAGCAGGGGCGATTCCATTAAATTCAACGATGATGATTTTGGTTTCTTTCACCGCGGCGACAGCATTGTTTTTAAATTCTGCGACATAGATAAAGCCACTTACGATTTCTGGCGCACCTGGGAGTATGCTTATCAAAGCACCGGCAACCCCTTCTCTTCTCCTATTAAAGTTATTGGCAATATCAACGGCGACGCTCTTGGCGCTTTTTGCGGTTACGCCACACAATACCGGTCTATTATCATCCCTAAGTAATTATTAACACAAGCTTCATTAATTTTGCACCCTTAAATTATTTGCAGGCAAATAATTTTTGTTGTTATGATCCCGGCTTTTGTACTTCGTGGCGTCGTTCCTTGCGTCGCAACACTTGTACTAACGTTTTTCATGGCAGCATCATTCAACGTTCAAATTAAAATTCAGTATGGCAAATAACGAAACAGAAAGGGTTCATTGCCTGATCATAGGGTCAGGCCCGGCAGGATATACAGCAGCTATTTACGCAGCCCGCGCCAATATAAAGCCCGTTTTATACCAGGGCATTCAGCCCGGCGGGCAATTAACCATAACAACAGAAGTTGAAAATTACCCCGGGTATGCCGATGGCGTCCAGGGCCCGGAAATGATGATCGATTTTGAAAAACAGGCAAAACGTATGGGCGCCGATATTCGCTACGGCCTTGCTACGAAAGTTGATTTTTCCGGCTCCGTTCATAAAGTCTGGATTGACGAAGAAAAACTTATAGAAGCCGATGCTGTCATCATCGCCACCGGCGCATCTGCCAAATGGCTTAACATAGAAAGCGAACAGCGCTTAAATGGTTATGGCGTAAGCGCCTGCGCCGTTTGTGATGGCTTCTTCTTCCGCAATAAAGAAGTGGCTATTGTGGGCGCCGGCGATACAGCCTGTGAAGAAGCCTTATATCTTTCAAAGCTTGCCACCAATGTGCACATGATTGTTCGCAAAGACGAGAATGGCATGCGCGCCAGCAAGGTGATGCAGGATCGTGTTAAAAACACGCCTAATATAAAAATCTACTGGAACTCCGAAACCATTGAAGTGCTCGGCGAAACCAGGGTAGAAGGCGTTAAAATAAAAAACACCAAAACCGGTGAAGAGCAAACGATACCAATAAGTGCCTTCTTTGTTGCCATTGGTCACCAGCCTAACAGTAATATTTTTAAAAACTGGCTTGATATGGATGAAGCCGGTTATATTAAAACTGTTCCCGGTTCAACCAAAACAAATATTAAAGGTGTTTTTGCCGCAGGCGATGTGCAGGATAAAATTTACCGCCAGGCAGTAACCGCAGCCGGCAGCGGTTGCATGGCTGCATTGGATGCAGAAAGATATTTGGGAGAATCAGGTCTGAATTAACTATAAACCTGCTGATAAACCAGCAGGTTTATAAGTATAATCCGATTTATATTTGATTATTCTACTTTTCTAAAACGTGCCAGCGGCGCCATGCGTGCTTTATTAAGAGATAAAATGCTATCGCCACTGAGTGTGTAATTATCTGCATCTGTAAATACCTGCTTTAATCCGTTTTCAACCGTCATGTCGGGGCAGGCCATCATTGTTGACATGCCTTGTTTAAACGTAATGCGCAGCGCCTGTTCATTCAATTCAAATTTACCGCCGAGGCCATTGCAGCCGCCATTGGCAGCATAGCTGCTATCTTCATTTTTGAACATAATGAAAGGCTCTTTGCCATTCACGCTGTCGGCAACTGGTTGTCCCATTAATTCAATCAATTTCCATTTCAAACCTGTAATGGTTGAAACAACTGTTGCAGGGGCGGTTTCTGCAACTGCGGATGAAGAGTCAGATGATGAATTTGCAGAATCTTTAGGATTGCTGCAGGCACTGTAAATTATGTTAAAGCACATTGATAAGACGGCGAAATATTTTGCTTTCATAAATTGAATTTTATAGGTAAATATAAATTTTAAATCAGGAAAACTTTTACCGCTATATATTTCAATAATAAAATCTCACATCATATTTCTTAAAGCAGCAATTTCTATTTGCTAATTTTGAATAATGAATCTTTATATAAAAAATATGGTTTGCCAGCGTTGTAAAATTGCAGTTGAAAACGAATTGACAAAGCTCGGATTGCATCCAATAAAAACAGAACTGGGGGAAGTGTTTATTAAAGAAGACAGTTTAAGTAAAGATCAAAAATTTAAGTTAAGTGAGAGCTTAAAAGCACTGGGCTTTGAACTACTGGATGATAAAAGACATAAAATAATTGAACAGATCAAAACACTCATTATAAATGCAGTGCATTACAACGATCAGCAACCGCAAAAAAATTACAGCACTTTTATTGCAGAAAAATTACACCACGATTATTCCTATCTCAGTAAATTATTTTCTGAAACAGAAGGTATAACCATTGAACAATTCGTCATCAATCAGAAAATTGAAAAAGTAAAAGAACTGCTGGTGTATGATGAAAAAAGCTTAAGCGAAATTGCTTATGAAACCGGATACAGCAGTGTGGCGCATTTATCTGCACAATTTAAAAAAGTTACCGGGCAAACGCCAACTGTTTTTAAGCAAAGCGGCATACACCATCGCAAAACGCTCGACAACATTTAATAAAACTCCGAAATATATAAATACAATCCACAATTGTGTAACAGCAAGGGCCTACGGCTGAAATAATTTTGCTGTATGACACACACATATACTATAACCGGAATGACCTGTAATGGCTGCGCCTCAAAAGTGCAAAAGCTTTTAGAAGCTGTTAACGGTGTTGAGAAAGCAGATATTCATCTTGATAAAAATGAAGCAGATATTACCATGCATCATCATATACAAACAAGCGCATTGCAGCATGCATTGAAAGATTATCCTAAATACCAGTTAACGGAATTAAATGCGTATCCTCAAATGCAGATGGAACATGAAGATGAACGCAAAACATGGTTTGCAACTTATAAGCCGGTGCTATTAATTTTTATGTACATCACCGGCATAACATTGTTGATTGAGGCTAATAATGGCTTTAATATCATGCACTGGATGAATAATTTCATGGGCGCTTTTTTTCTTGTGTTTTCCTTTTTTAAAATGCTTGATTTGAAAGGCTTTGCGGAAAGCTATTTTTCTTATGATATTATTGCCAAAAGGTGGATGGGTTACGGCTATTTATATGCTTTTGTTGAGCTTGCATTAGGCGTGGCGTTTATTACAGGATTTAATCCCTTACTCACCAATGTTGCTACACTAATTGTAATGACCGTAAGTATTACAGGCGTTTTGCAAAGCGTTTTCAATAAAAGAAAAATAAAATGTGCCTGTCTTGGCGCTGTATTCAATTTACCCATGAGCACTATAACAATTATTGAAGATTTGTTAATGATATTAATGAGTGGTGCAATGCTTTTATTTTTGCTGGCGTAAATATTGATATAAAATTTCAGGTGAAGAAAGTCCTGTCCATATTACTTTTTATTGTGTATGCAACTGCGTCCAGCGGCGCCACAGTAAGTTTTCATTATTGCATGGGCAAATTTATTGGATGGGACATTGATAAAGACGATTCAAAAAATTGCGATAACTGCGGCATGCATAAACAGGAGCAGCAGGGATGTTGCAACGATGCCCATGCATCTTTCAATATCAGTAAAGAACAGGTTACTTCAGCCGCTAATTTCACGCTGTTTAATCATGCTGAATATGTAAAGGATCGTTCATTTGCCTTTATTGATATACCATTATTCAGTAAGAATGTAATTGTTCAGCGCATTGAAAATCCACCTCCAAAGACCAATCCACCATTTTTATTGAATTGTGTTTTCAGAATTTGATAATAGTGTTGTTCAATCACATGTTGTTTCTCGGCAGCATTTAAATGTTGTTACTATTCTCTATAGACAACCAAGTTACTATTATTAATTTTAAAATCATTTCATGAAATCTTTTATAACCGGAATTACAGTTCTTCTTATTTCAATAAATTATTTACAGGCGCAAAACGATAGTTCAATGCATACACATCATGATATGCATAATATGAACAAAAGCGATTCAATGTCTACACCTGTAAAAAATGCAGGCAAGATTGATTATGCCCCCATGGGTAATATGTCGCATTCTTTTTCGCTAAATCTTCCCATGACACGCAATGGTTCCGGCACAGGCTGGAGCCCTGATGCAGCGCCAATGTATGGCCACATGTATCATTCAAAAAACTGGATGTACATGCTGCATTACAATCTTTTTCTTCGTTACAATAAACAAGATATTGCTGACAAAGGTTCACGCGGCGACGATATGTTTGACGCTCCCAACTGGATTATGTTTATGGGCCAACGGCAGGTTGGCGAAAGAGGTTTATTCCGCTTCGGAACGATGCTTTCATTAGATGCGCTTGTAACCGGTCAGAAAGGTTATCCTTTATTGTTTCAAAGCGGTGAATCTGCGCATGGCGTACCGCTTGTGGATCGCCAGCATCCGCATGATCTTTTTTCTGAATTGTCTGTTGCTTATTCCTATGCGCTTTCTAATAAAGCAGATGTGTTTGCATACATCGGCTATCCGGGCGAACCGGCTTTAGGCCCTGTGGCTTTTATGCACCGCGCTTCTGCTATGGATAACCCGGACGCGCCCATTTCACATCACTGGATTGACGCAACGCATATAACTTTTGGTGTGGCAACTATTTGCGTAAGATTAGGACAATTTAAACTGGAAGGTTCTTCTTTTACAGGCAGGGAGCCGGATGAAGACCGTTATAATTTTGATAAGCCAAAATTTGATTCCTGGAGTGGCAGGCTTTCTTTCAATCCTTCAAAAAACTGGGCATTCCAGGTATCGCAGGCTTATGTAAAAAGTCCTGAAACCCTGCATGCTGATGAAAACGTTTACAGAACAACTGCATCTGTTGAATATGCTGCTCAGTTTAAAAACAAGAACTCGTTCGCAGCTACGGCCGTTTGGGGCATGAACAAACAAAAAAATGAAGATGGCGAACATGCTGCGCTTGCTGAAGCGTCTTATCGTTTAAACAAGCTGGCATTATATGGTAAATATGAGTTTGTGCAAAAATCAACACATGAACTTAACCTTGATGACGATGTTTATGGACATGGCCTGTTTAATGTAAATGCATTTACAATTGGCGCGAATTATGATTTATTCAAGCTGAATAAAACAAGGGTTGCGCTGGGCACGCATTTTACTTTTTACAATGAAGACAAAAAATTGTATAGTTTATATGGAAAGAATCCTTCTGCATTGGAAATTTACCTGCGCATTTACCCAGGCATGATGGGGATGAAAATGTAATGCTTCTATATGTACGAGCTGTAAATTATGAATGAATACCGCACATCAGGATTTCCTCATCCATTCACTACTAACAGCTCATAGTTAATTAGCGTAATCATTAAAACCTTTTATATGAAAAATTACCACGATTACAAAGAATGCATTGATGCCTGTTTGCAATGTGCTGCATTGTGTAACCATTGCGCCAGCGGAGATACACAGGAAAAAGATGTAAACATGATGGCCAGGTGCATTCAGCTTTGCATGGAATGCGCAGCCATTTGTTACGCAGCAGCACAACTGATGAGTTTAGGCAGCAACCAGGCAAAAGAAATTTGCTTTATCTGTGCACAATTATGCGATGATTGTTATGCCGAATGCAGCAAACACAATCATGAGCATTGCAAAGAATGCGCTGCAGCCTGTAAGAAATGTGCAGAAAGATGCAGGAAGATGGCATAAGTATTTACAGCGATTAATTCAATTGGGTAAATTGGAATTTATTCGTGCAGATAACGATTTTTGTTTACCCAATTGAAATTTATGAATTTTAAAAACACGCTTGCCCACGCTTTGCGGCTTGATGAGAACGATGCATTAAAGCATTTCAGGCAGAGATTTTTATTTCCGCAGCATAATGGAAAAGACTGCATTTATTTTACCGGTAACTCGCTTGGCCTTCAGCCAAAAAACACTTTAGATGAAATAAAGAAGATACTGGATGACTGGGCTACTCTCGGTGTTGAAGGGCATTTCAAAGGCGGGAATCCCTGGATGCATTTTCATGATAAACTCACCAGGCCGCTTGCAAAAATTGTTGGTTGCTTACCGGAAGAAATTGCGGTAATGAATTCACTTACCATAAACCTGCATTTAATGATGGCTGGTTTTTACAGGCCAACCAAACAGCGGTATAAAATTATCTGCGAATCAAAAGCTTTTCCTTCCGATCAATATGCATTTGCTTCACAGGCCTTACTGCATAACCTTAAACCCGAAGATATTATTATTGAAGTTAAACCGCGTGAAGGTGAACATTTATTGCGAACAGAAGATATTATTTCTGTAATTGAACAACATAGCAATGAAACAATGCTTGTATTATTCAGTGGTGTAAATTATTATACGGGACAATATTTCAAAATAAAAACTATAACCGAAGCTGCACATAAAGCTGGTGCTTATGCAGGTTTTGACCTGGCACATGCAGCCGGCAATATTACATTGCAACTGCATGAATGGAATGTTGATTTTGCGTGCTGGTGTGCATACAAATATTTAAACTCCGGGCCTGGTGCTGTTTCCGGCGTTTTTATTCATGAAAGATTTGCAACAGATAAAAACTTCCCACGGCTTGCAGGCTGGTGGGGTAATAATAAATCAACCCGTTTTAAAATGGAGCGAGATTTTGATGCCATTCCCACAGCAGAAGGCTGGCAATTAAGCACGCCGCCTGCACTATTGTTAGCAGCACATAAAGCCGCACTTGATGTTTTTGAAGCAGCAGGAATAGAGCATCTTCATCAAAAAAGAAAAGCATTGACCGCTTACCTGCATTTTATTTTGAATGATATCAATCAAAAATATAATGACCGCGTAATTGAGATAATAACACCCGCAAATGAAAATGAAAGAGGTTGCCAGGTTTCCATGTTCATGCATAAAAATGGCAAAGCAATATTTGATGCTTTAACCAATGAAGGTGTAATTGCCGATTGGCGTGAACCTAATGTAATTCGTGCGGCGCCTGTACCGTTGTACAATACTTATGAAGATGTATGGCGCTTCGGAAATATTATTGAAAGCATTTTGCAGTAAGATGATGCTTTTATGAAAAATATCCGCTGATTAACCCGGTAATTTTTTCTTTATAATTAATACCAATAGGTATAGAAGCTTTTACTGTTTCAATATTGTTGCCGTAAATGGATTTTATGTGATTTAATGAAACAATATAAGATTTATGAACGCGTATAAATTGCTTCGGCGATAATATTCTTTCCATCTCCCCCATTGTTTGCAGCGTTACAATATTTGAAGTAGCGGTAACTATTTTAAGATAGTCTTTCATGCCTTGTACATAAATAATATCGGCAAAATTTACCTTGATAAACCTTCCGCTGCTTTTTATATAAATATCACTCTTTGTTTTAATTTCAGCAGGTAAATTAATTTCAAGGTATTTATGTATGGCTTTTGTAAAACGCTCGAATGATATGGGTTTCAGTAAATAATCAATAACATTAAACTCATAACTTTCCAGGGCATAATCAGCGTAAGCTGTGGTAAGAATAATATACGGCATAGCTTGTAAAGTCCGTAGGAAATTTAACCCGGTCATTCCCGGAAGTTGAACATCCAAAAATACCAGGTCAACTTGTTGTTTTAATAAAACTTCTTTCGCTTCAAGTGCATTATTACAAATGGCAACCAGTTGCAACTGTGGCGTTCGTTGAATATAAGATTCGATTACCTGCTGCGCCAGCCTTTCATCTTCAACAATTATACATTTTATCAAATCAGGCCCTTTTAAGAATTAGTGAAACAGTAAAAGTGTTGTTGCTTAAAATTACATCAAGCGTATGGGAATCCGGGTAAAGGTTTTCAAGTCTTCGCCTGGCATTTTGCATGCGCAATTCAGTTGAACGGCTTTCTTCTTTTTCAGTCTGAATAATATGTAAAGCGTGGGAAGTAGGATACAATAATTCCAGCATGTTTTTACTTGCCCTGATGCCTGTGCCCTGGATTCTTTTTGCCTGGGTTTCAAGATCGATGCTGGTATTATTAATAACAGTAAGCGCAATTTGTTCCGGTTTTATTTTTATGGTTATATATATGAATGCATTGGTGTAAGCGCTGTCGAATGCGTGTTTAAACCCGTTTTCAATAAATGAAATAAACAGCAAAGGCTCTATCATTATATCATCGGCATCACCTTCAATTTCAAACCGTATGTCAGCATTATACCTTACTTTTTCAAGTTCAATATAATTGCGTATGAATTCGATTTCTTTACTCAGGAGTATTTTATCTTCATTGCATTCATAAATAAGATAACGCATCAGGTCGGCAAGTTTTAATACAACATTTGGTGTTTCGTCAGACTTCTGCATACTTAATGAATAAATACTGTTTAAAGTATTAAAAAGAAAATGCGGGTTAAGTTGTGCGCGTAAATATTTTAATCGAAAATTGTTGTTGTCTTTTTGCAGTGCTATTAATAATTTTCTTTCATCAAAAGCCTTATTAATAAAATAAATTGCTATTGCAATTAATGTATAAATGATACTCCATAAACATTCCCTGATGATCGTACTAAAACTATAAGTAAAATAGGCTTGTTCAGTTTGCGAACCAAAATCCCAAATAATTGAATAAATACCAGATAGTATTAGCTGTATAACCACCAGGAACAAAATAGTTAAACCAAAAAATTGCGCATATTTTTTTTCATATAAAAATCTTGAAACTATTATAGCTGAATAGAAAATGTAAGCAGGCAACAGCAAAAGATTAACTCCAAATACAAACCACCAGATTTTTGCATCATTTAAAAAGAAAGTGAGACAATTCATTAATGGGTTCATTAAAGCAAGCAATACCCAGCAAAATATTTCAATTTTGCCTGTATGTTTTACCGGCCGGTCGTTGTCAAATTCCATGTGTGACTTTTTTAAAGTCTAAAGCTACCGGATAGAATACACTGCATTAAATGATTTCGACCAACTGCTGTATAAATCCGATCAATTAAAGAAATCAAAAAATTGCGTCACAATATCTAAATTACATTTGGAAAATAGATTTATGTACTTATCTTTGCAGCCCTAAAAAAGGAAAAGTAATTTATGTTAATTGTAGATTCAAAAGATTGCGAAAACATTGACAAAGCGCTTAAGAAGTATAAAAAGAAATACGAAAAGAGCAAGACCTTATTACAACTAAGGGAGCGCCAGACTTTTACAAAGCCTTCTGTTAAGCGCCGCAACCAGATTTTAAAAGCTATTTACAAGCAAAAAATCTCCAGCGGAAAGATTGAGCTTTAATATTTTTCTATTATAGATAGAAAACAGCCATAAGATGTATAATTTTATGGCTGTTTATGTTTGCTCAATATCCACAAAAAGAAGCTTTCCTCAATTACCTGCGTTTTGAAAAACGCTATTCGCAGCACACCATCATTTCTTATCAAAACGATCTTGAACAGTTTTTAAGTTTTGTTATTACTGAATTTGACGGGCCAGGCATAGCTGAAATTAATGCGGCCATAGTCAGATCCTGGCTGGCACATCTTAAGCAGGAAGAAGATTTAACAGCAAAATCCATCAACCGTAAAATTTCCACTTTAAAATCATTCTATAAATTTTTAATGCGGGAGGGTATTGTGGAAACAACGCCTATGAGCATTATCAGCGCCCCAAAAATCAGCAAGCGCCTGCCTGTTTACGTGGAAGAAAAAGATATTCAAACATTATTTGATTATGTAGAATTTTCAGACGACTGGAAAGGAAGAACTGAAAAACTGGTATTACAGCTTTTTTATAACACGGGCATGCGTGTAAGCGAGCTGGTGAATTTAAAAATATCCCAGATTGATAATGCTTACAACCATATAAAGGTTTTAGGCAAAGGCAATAAAGAAAGAATCATACCTGTAAATAAAGAACTAATAGCAAATCTTCAGGATTATATAAAACATAAGCCGGGAGACGGCAACACCGGCCAAGTGTTTGTAAACGAAAAAGGCAAGCCATTATATGCCAGGCAGGTATATAATATGGTAAAGAAAAACCTGTCGCTGGTTACTACTGTAAATAAAAAAAGCCCTCATATTTTACGCCACAGTTTTGCCACCCATTTAACCAGTAACGGGGCCGATCTGAATGCAGTAAAGGAACTGCTTGGCCATAGCAGCCTTGCGGCCACGCAGGTTTACACACACAATAACATTGAACGTTTAAAAGAGGTATTTAAAAAAGCCCATCCCAAGGCTTAAAATGGTTTAAAAAATTGCTTTAAAATTCCCTTAAAAAGTGACAAAAAAATGAGGTATTAAAATTTAAAAATTCTATCTTCATCAACGGAAATCAATAAACCCCGAAAGGGCATTTCCAAGTGAGTTCTTTTTTTATTGTTCACTTTAAAAGCAGTTTTTTTATGAATGTAAACATTGAAACGGTACACTTTACCGCTGACGCTAAACTGATAGATCACGTAAACAAAAAACTTAGTAAGCTAACCACATTCCACGACCGAATAATACGTACCGATGTTTTTCTTAAATTAGACAATGTGGCGCATAATATTAAAGATAAAATTGCCGAAATAAGAATATACGTGCCCAGGCACAGCTTTTTTGTAAAAGCAACTTCAAAGTCGTTTCAGGAATCTTTCGACAGCGCATTAGATTCTGTAGTTAACCAATTAAAAAAACAAAAAGAAAAACAAGCCGCTTAATTTTTAAAGCGCTTTAAAATTAAAACCTCCGCCTTCAGCGGGGGTTTTTTAATTTATTCTTGCAAAACCACTTCAAAAATTCTGCGTAAAATTTTGCCAAATGAAGTTTTCACTTACCTTTGCCATCCCGAAAAAAAGGGGTAGTTCTTTTATTGTCGTCACTTTAGGAATTAAAATGGATATTTTTCAATTATTAGGTGGCGTAATTAATTATTACAAAAGCCACT
>JAEWJV010000233.1 GCA_023386395.1 Bacteroidota bacterium | reverse complement strand
AATGCCAGTTGAGATGGCGTGCAGCTCTTTTCTTTAGCTATTGCAGCAAACTCATCCACCAACTGCTGATTATTTTGCCAGTGCGCATCATCAAATCTTGGTAAGGTTCTTCGAAAATCATCCGCTGCCAGTTTTGCTTTATCAGTAACAGTTGCTGTAACCAATCCCCTTGCCAGCGGCGAATAAGGCACGAGCGTTATTCCAAGTTCACGAATGGTATTTAATATTTCTCCTTCAATATCTCTTGTGAGTAAAGAATATTCGCTTTGCAATGCTGCAATCGGATGCACTTTATGTGCTTTGCGAATGGATGTTGCCGAGGCTTCTGATAAACCGAGATAACGCACTTTGCCTTCCTTCACCAGATCGGCCATGGCGCCCACCATATCTTCAACGGGAACATTGGGATCGATGCGGTGTGCATAATACAAATCAATCGTATCGATTTTTAAACGCTTTAAACTTTTTTCAACAGCTTCCTTTACATATTCGGGGCGGCCGTCAAAATAAGTGCCGGGCGAGCCGGCAAACCCGCTTGCATTTTCTTGTACACGAAACCCAAATTTGGTGGCTATAAAAATTTTGTCGCGGTTTGGGGCAAGTACTTTGGAAATGAGTTCTTCATTATGCCCCTGTCCATACATATCAGCCGTATCCCAAAAATTAATGCCGAGTTCCAGCGCTCTTTCCAATACCTTAATACTTTCCTCATCGTTCTTTGGGCCATAGGCAAAGCTCATGCCCATGCAGCCTAAGCCAATGGCAGAGAGTTTTTCTCCGGTGTTTGATAGTTGCCTGTATTTCATAGTTAATATTTTTATGGTGCAAAATAAACAAGTACCGTACCGGAAGGATTGCAGCATTCAAACCAAAACTTAAGAGATTCAAACAATTGCTGAACCGGCCTGTATCATAAAAAAATCAGTCAACCAGCGAATGCCTGTATGCTTTTGGATTTGTATTAGTTTGCTTTTTAAAGAAGTTATTAAAGTAAGCGGGATATTCAAAACCAAGGCTGTAAGCAATTTCAGAAACATTCCAGTCTGTATGGCGCAGTAAAGCCTTAGCTTCCGCAATGAGGCGTTCACTTATATGCGCCGTGGTTGTTTTGCCCGTAACTTCTTTTACGGCACGGTTTAAATGGTTTACATGAACCGATAACCGCGTGGCAAAATCATTGGCGGTTTTAAGTTTAAAGTTATAGGCAGGAGAGTCAATAGGAAATTGTCTTTCGAGTAATTCTATAAATAAAGAAGTAATGCGTGCAGACGCGTTGCTGTGTCTGAAATAATTTTCTGCCGGGTGCAGCTTCATAGCTTCGTGAATAAGCAAATGCACGTAATTGCGCAGCAGGTCATGCTTAAAAACATAATCACTTTCTATTTCAACGAGCATTTTTTCAAACAGGCTGCTTATAAATTTTTGCTGCGGTTCATCAATAAAAAATAATGGGGTGCCACCAATTTTAAACATGGGAACCTGTGCCAGTTGTTCATGCCGTATAAAATCCTCTTTAAACAAACAGAAATAGCCACTTTGCTCTTCTGAGCTTGCTTCCCAGGAATATGGAACATTAGGGTTTGAAAATAATAATGCAGGCTTGTTTATTTCGATACCTTTTTCTGCATAGTATAAAATACCATTGCCTTTTATAAGCGATATTTTATAATAATCACGTCTGCTGTAAGTGGAATGCGACCTGCATAAATAATCTTCCCTTCTATATACGTTGAATAAAGATGTAGCATGCTTGTTACCCAGCAGGTCGGTGATTGTATTAGCCATACGGCTAAATTAAGAAAATCAAGCAAAATATTTTTCTGGCTGCCTTGCAAAAAATGATGGACATGCAAGGCAGATTAGAATACATGCATATTGAAAAAGCGGGCATAATCTTACATGGTTCATTTGCTTATTCTTTAAATGAAATGATTTTTCTGCGATGTGAACATACTTCAGGATATTTACAGCAAATAGAAACTATGGCTTTTATTGATATTGATTCGCTGAACGAAAAAGAAGTTTTTCCCGGTTATAACGGAAGGGCAATTCATACCGGCACCAACACGTATATGTATTGGAAAATTGATGCAGGCGCCGGCGTACCGGAACACGCGCACATGCATGAGCAAACCGCACACGTATTAAAGGGAACATTTGAATTAACGATAGAAGGCAAAACGGAATTACTGGAACCCGGTAAGGCTGCTGTAATTCCGCCAAACGTAAAACACAGTGGCCGCGCTATAACTTATTGCGAACTGCTGGATGTTTTTTATCCTGAAAGGGAAGATTATAAGTTCTGAACTTTACAGCGAAACTTTTGCATGAAAATTATTTGCAGCAATAGCCTTTTTTAGATCGGGCACAGGTACTGCAGGCAAATCCATATTATGCATAACGAGTATAAACCATTCTTCGCCTTCCCGCTGCATAACAAGGCTCATTAAGCCTTTCCTGTCGGGCCAGGGGTTGCCCATAAAATCCCTTGCGCCGCTCATATTCCAGATTACATCAACTACTGCAAACATTTCATTTAAAAACCTTATATCGGTTTTCAGAATTGATACGCTGCTTGCTTTAAACATGGAGGAAAAAATAGTGGTGTGCTGTGCTTCAATAGCTGCCCTTCCATGAAAACGCTGGCAAAAAACATTGGTGAAATCTGCATCGTTTGCAAACACGCCGGCAAAAGCGGCGGCATCATGTATATTCCATGCAGCTTTAAATTTTTCAATCGCTTTCCTAATGCCTTGTTCAGGTGTTTTGTTTTGACTATTCATAAGTTGTTTCTTGATAAAATTTGTTTGCAGCATAAAGATTGTACAATATTTTTTTAATGTAAAACAAGTATTGAATCGATTGAAGAAATGAACAGATGAGTTGATGAAAAAGGTAAGCCTTGTGTGTATTTTATTGTCGTTCAATAATCTTTGCTTCCTTTGCAGCATTAATAAATTGCAACAAAATGAATCTTGACCTAACCGGAAAAACGGCGCTGGTGTGCGGCGCATCACAGGGCCTTGGCCTTGCCTGTGCCAGTGAGATTGCATTGCTTGGCGCCAACATTATTGCCGTAAGCCGCAGTAAAGAAAAATTGCAGCAAGCCATACAAAGTTTTGATACATCAAAAGGGCAGCAGCATCATTTTCTTGTGCTTGATCTTTCCAATGCAGAAGAAGTAAAGCAAGCTGTCTCCAACCTTCTTGAAACGGCTAATATCATTCATATCCTGGTGAATAATGCAGGCGGGCCGCCACCAGGCCCAATGATTGATACTGATCCCGCTGAAATTGAGAAGGCTTTTCGCACACATGTTATCAGCAGCCAGATAATGGCGCAGCTTGTAGTACCGGGAATGAAAGCTGCGGGTTTTGGGCGCATTGTTAATATTGTTTCAACATCTGTTAAGCAGCCGATAAATGGCCTGGGCATATCCAATCTTGTGCGGGCAGCGGTTGCCAACTGGGCAAAAACATTAGCCAATGAAATAGCGGGTTTTGGCATTACCATCAACAATGTTTTGCCTGGCTTTACCAATACGCAAAGATTAGATTCCATTTTAGGCAAGCAGGCCACAGAGCAGGATATTAGTAAGGAAGACTTTATAAAGGAAACGGCTGCCACTATTCCTGCAGGCCGTATTGGTGAACCATCAGAGTTTGGCGCTGCTGTGGCTTTTTTATGTTCACCCGCAGCGTCTTACATCAATGGAATTAACCTGCCGGTTGATGGAGGAAGAACAGGTTGTTTGTAGAAATGAATTAATCCCCGGAGATTTAAAACACCCGGGGATTTCCTTTATTCTTCCTTCAGGTTGCCGGTTATGGCGGGCCGGTTTACAGCATCATTCCGCCGGATACTTCAATACGTTGAGCGTTAATCCATCTTGCATCTTCTGTGCATAGGAAGGCAACAACACCGCCGATGTCATCCGCTTCACCCACGCGGCCTAAGGCTGTAACGCTTGCTACGCGTTGATTTGCTTCTTTATCATCACGCACATGACCGCCGCCAAAATCCGTGGCAATAGCGCCGGGGGCAACCACATTCGCACCAATTTTTCTCGGGCCTAATTCTTTTGCCAGGTAGCGTGTAAATGTTTCTATAGCGCTTTTCATTGAGCCGTAAACAGAAGACCCGGGGAAAGAAAACCTTGCCAAACCGGATGATATGTTAATGATACGGCCACCATCATTAATGTAGGGCAGTGCTTTTTGTGTAAGAAAAAATACACCCTTGAAATGAATATTCATGGCAGCATCAAACTGCTCTTCTGTTGCTTCGGCAAAAGGGCCATAAAAGCCGGTGCCTGCATTATTGACGAGGAAGTCGAAATTGGGGCTTCCGGTTTCCTCATCCAGGTAGGTTGTAAGCTCTTTAATAAAGCCATCAAACAGTTTTATATTACTTGTATCTAACTGAAAGGCTGCTGCCTTTTGGCCGAGCGCCCGGATGTCTCCCACAACTTTATCGGCTTCTGTTTTATTGTTGTGATAAGTAATTACAACATCAATACCTTTTTTGGCAATCTTAATAGCCATGTTTTTGCCGAGGCCGCGGCTTCCGCCTGTAATCAATGCTACTTTGTTTCTGGTGCTCATACGTTTAAAAATTTTGTACAGCAAAGTTACTTTATGCTGCGAAAACAGTATTTGCACACATCAATCCAAGGTTTGCAAAATTCAAATAATTATCTATAAGCGAAATGCTAACGGCGTAAAAGAGGTTTGTTTTTTAAAGAAGTTGGAAAAATGCGCTACTTCTTCAAAGCCCAGGCAATAAGCTATTTCCGAAATGTTCCAGTCGGTTTGTTTTAATAAAATTTTTGCTTCCTGTATAATGCGGCTGCTTATAAAAGCCGTGGTTGTTTTGCCGGTGTTTTCCTTCAATGCTTTATTGAGATGATTTACATGAACGGCCAGCCTTTCAGCATAATCTTTTGCAGAACGCAGCTTTAATTTTTGATCAGGTGATTCAATGGGAAATTGCCGTTCCAGCAATTCAATAAACAAAGATGTTACACGGGCAGATGCATTAAAATTGTGTTGTGTAGTTACGGCAGGCTGCAGCTTTTGCCCGTAATGAATAAGCTCCAGCACATAGTTGCGCAGCAAATCATATTTATATACATAGGCAGACGCAATTTCCTTTTTCATTTTATTAAATACAAGGGCAATTTCGTCTGCTTCTTCATCATTCAACAGGAAGACAGGAAACCCGCCAGGCCTGAAAATGGGCAATTCATCAAGCTCTACACCGCTTTTGTTTTTTATTAAAAATTCGTCGGTGAAAATGCAGAAATTCCCATGCAGTTTTTTATCAAGCGGTATCCAGTGATATGGCACTTTGGGCGTAGCAAACAGTAATGCATTTTTTTCTATCTCAATGATCTTATCAGCATATTCTGCCCGGCTTTTGCCCCTGATAAGGCTTATCTTATAATAAGCCCTGCGGTTATAAGGCATTGCCGCTTTTCGTTTCACCGATTCAATTGTTTCGGCAATATCAAAAATATTGAAGTGCCCTATTTCCTTATTAATGCCCGGCGGCAAAAGCTGATCAATATTAACGCTTGTAAATTTTGCGGCCTCTTTATAAAATTCTTCAAGCGAAGTGCTTTTTATATTTTTTACCATAAACCGGTTATTGCAAAATTCAAATATACAAAACATGCAAGGATAATCTCACCCGCACACCTGTTAACAACTTTAAGAAAATTACTGCAAGGTGGTACTGTAGTTTCGCTTCCATGAAATATGGTTTTTTGATTGCTGTATTATTATTTTCTGTTGCGGTAACTGCGCAGCCTCCCACGCCGGATGATATGGTATTCAGCCGGGTTACAACAAAAGATGCAAAGGCTGCCCGATACCGGTATCTTGCTGATACGGCTATAAAACAATATTTGCTGGATCCGCTGAATGA
>JAEWJV010000467.1 GCA_023386395.1 Bacteroidota bacterium | reverse complement strand
ATATTCGCCACCGTCAAGGCCAAGCGCAGCATTTCTTTCGGCTTCGCCAATGGTGCCCCTGGAAAATTCGGAAAAACCGGTTACAGGCCCTGCCATTGTTTTAAGCGCAAGCAAAATAGCTTCATTGGTTTTTTTGTTTTTGAAATAGCTGAAATGGTCTACGTCTGCACCTTCATCAAAAAAATATTCCAGCTTGTTTAAGCGTTTGGAGCCGCAGTACATAGACTTGGTGTTTACAACCAAATCGTTTTCTTCGAGATAAAAAAGCTTGCTTGCAATTATAACGAGCGCCTTAAGGTTAAGCTTTGTTTTACAATTGCCTGCTATGGCTATAACAGGATTATTCAACAAAATGCTCCCGCCTTGACTGTTTTGATTATTAAGCACGGTAATGAAAGGCGAATCCGGCTTCATGGCTTCGAGGCCGGGCAAAACATTTATATCATTTTTCTGATCTACCAAAGCTACCAGCAGGCTTTTCATAGCTGTGTACACAGGGCTTACAGCAAAGCCCGGAATAAGGCCAAGCAGGTTTAAGCTGATGTTGAAAAAATGATCCAGCCGCTTTGAAATTATAGTTGTTCCGCCGGCGGGGCAGGCAACACGTACAAATTTGTTGACAACAAATTTTCTTTGCGGACTTAACTGTTGCAGCAGTTCTATCTGCTTAATATCATTACTTCTTTCTTCTTCATCCAGCAAGCTCTTTTCCTGCTCAGAAAAACCCATAACAACACCATTACTGAAACGGCATAAAATTTCGCCAACCAAACCGCCACGCGAATGCGTTATAATGTGAAGAATGGCATTTTTAGGCAATTGGTTTATTAAATCCACCGCATTTTCGAGCGGGCTTTTGGTTAATGTTTCATGCTGTAATGCAAGTATATTATTGCCATAGCTGCCTGTAATATAATCCCAGAGATTTGTGCCTTTCAATTCGGCAAAAGAACCTGTTGTGGAAGAGTTGGTACCGTGTATGAATAAAACGAATGGCCTTGATGCATCAATACCATCTGGTTTCACAAGATCAAAATCTTTTGTGACCCTTACCAGGCCGCGCAGGCTGCCCAATTGTTTTTTCTCGAGGTCTTTTGCAAGCTCGCCCATAATGGCGCCGGCACCTTTTTCCTTTACAAAAAGGTTCAGCACTTTCAGTGCAATTTTTCCAAAGAGAGAGCGGCTCGCATCAGGATGTTCTAATTCCGAAGGCAATTCCAGCACTGCTTCCCCATCTCTTTTCTGAACAACGCTGCCGGGGTATAACTCTTCGAGTGTGTCGGATGGGCATAACCATCTTGTATCATCATCAAACACCAATTCAACCAGGTTGTCCGGCGCAATTTCGAGCGATGGTTTTTCAGCATCTCCTCCTCTTTGCACGGCAGATACAAGGATGCTTTCTTTTAATACAATGCCGGGCGTTTCGTTTTTTATTTTCGTTACGTCTTGTTTTTCCCCATTTACAGAAAGTTTCAGTGTTTTCATTTGTTTGTTTTATTTTTTATAAGCCAGATACCCGCCTGAACGGCTCAGCCGGGAAGGGAATGCCCAACAAACATTCCTCTGTATATTAAAATTTTGTTTGGGCGCTCATAATTTGTTAGCTAAGAAGAAGGGATTTGGTGATTGATAGCAACAGAAGCCAAACGTTAGATAAGTAGATTGTATATAAAAAGATTATTGATTAGCGTCCGCCTCTTTTTGCCTTTCCACATCCCTTATGTAAATGGAATAATCCAGCTCTGCATAACGGTTTGTAAAAGGATTATCTGTTCTGCCTAACTGGTTAAAGTTGCCGCCGAGATCTGTGAAACTTTGAAAGCGGGTGAGCAAAGGTTTATCTTCCACATCTTTAAGCAAATTGCCCACAATGCCAGCCACCTGGAAAACAATACCGCTGATGGTTGTAAAACTGGAAGCTGTTTTTAATAATGAGCCTAATTGCGATGTAAGGTCTTTAAAATTGTTATCGTCTTTGGCTGATGCTACAACAGCGGCTGTATCGCGTAATCCTTTTTTACTTTTTAAAAGCGATGACATAATATGAATCTGTGAAGGAGGCTTTGGCGTATCATCTGTTTTCTTCCAGTAAAATAAAGTCCGGTCAACAGCCGGTGTTTGCTTGTCATCCACCTTTTCAAATCCGTTAAGATTTAAATCAATTTCAGCGGTGGAAAGATCAGATAAAACAATGTTCATAAAATAAATAGTAGCCAGGCCGGGGAAAGGGCCGAACTTTCTTGTTTTATTATCAATGATACCGGCTTTTGAAAGCCTTACTTCAATGCCACTTATTTGTTCGGAAGTAGGAATATCACCGCGAACAGCAGAACGCAGCTCTTGTGTTTCTTTAAAATTATATTCCTCTACATAGAGGTTTTGCTGGAAGTCGATCATGGTATGAAATTTAAGTGTGTTTATTAAATTTTATTGCGTTATAAACTTTAAAGGAGAATCTTTCAGGAATGTTTTCAGTTTGGTAATTTGTTCTTCTGTGCTATTCTTCATCCAGGTTTCCGGTGCTTTTGCATAAGCAGCATTCAATGCAGCCTGCGCTTTATCATTTTCATTCAGGCCAACAAATGCCTCTGCCTGCGAAGCCTTTACCCAATACCATGTTTTAAAATAATCTTTTAGAATATCGGGCGTTACTTTAAGCTCATCAGGCACCGGGTTTTTCTCAAACCATTCCTCACATAT
>JAEWJV010000453.1 GCA_023386395.1 Bacteroidota bacterium | reverse complement strand
CAGTATCACCGCCTGTTCCGGTTTTCATAAAACCCAACCGAACGGCAGCAAGCGAATCCCTAACCCAGTAAACAAACTGGCGGTATTCATTGTTGGTAATTTCCGTTTTATCCATCCAAAACCCACTGATAGAAACCTGTTTATTGCGTGCAGTGAAGTTATAATTTACATCTTCGTCGCTGGGGCCCATGTGAAAAGTGCCCGGCGGAATATAAGACATGCCAAGTGGCCGCGTCATACTGCTTCTTGCAGCAGGCGCCACACCATGCAATTGACCATCACCAGCGATTGATTTCGACTTTCCCGATTTATTACAACTAACCACAGCTGTTGATAAAGCAGCAAGAAGTAATATTACAAAGCTTTGGTTTTTCATCCGTTTTCCTTGTTTCTGGCAAATTTTTGAATATGATTATCAATTGCAGATGTTAAAAATATTTTATCCGGCTCTGCATAAGAAATATCAACGCTCAATAACACAAATTATTTTGTTGGTTGAAACTTTTTGTTATAAATCTTTAATTAACTGATTTTTAAACTCCTCAAAGCTGCCTGCAGGTTGAAGACAATTATAATCTTCACAAATATATATTTTAGTTTGATTTGGTAAAATTACTTTTCCCCTAAGCAAAGGCCATCCTTCATCCGGCTGTTGGGCAGCTTGAATAACCTTTAAAGGAATGTATTCCTGCAAAATCTTCTGTACCAAAGAAGCGTAATCGTCAGCCATTACAACAATTTCCTTCAAACCATATACCAATAAAAGCATATTTAAATTCCATCTCCCGAAAGAAACCGGGTATTTCCCGGCGAAGTTGCTTATGTACAAAATCATATCTTCCGACCGTTGTCTCCATTCAGGTATATCAAAATAAACAGAAAGTTTCAGCAGGTTTTCGGCCATCAATGCGTTGCCCGAAGGTGTAGCGCCATCGTATAATTCAATCTTTCGGAG
The DNA here is from genome assembly GCA_023386395.1 of Bacteroidota bacterium. Lineage (GTDB taxonomy): Bacteria > Bacteroidota > Bacteroidia > Chitinophagales > Chitinophagaceae > Parafilimonas. Next base: position 5,334 of record JAEWJV010000453.1, on the reverse strand, counting down.
CAGTACATCTTCCTGGTTATTGGGAGTAAAATAAAAAAAGCGGTTATCGTTGTCGCTGAAAAACTCAATGCATTTTTCACATAAATATTTGGCTTTCAATAAATAATCGTTATTTGTAGTTACCTGCGCCAGCAAAATGTATGCTTTTATAAGCGCAGCATAATCATCTGCAAAAGCATGCTGGGGGTTGGCCTTTTTATTCCAGCTATGCAATAAAACACCGGTGTTTGAATGATACAGGTATTTTTCTATAAAAGCAATATTGCTTTTGGCAAGATTTAGATAAGCTTCGTTGCCAAATGCAGCATAGGCCTTGCATAAAGCAATCAACATAAGCGCATTCCATGATAACAGCACTTTATTATCCAGTCCTGGTTTTACCCGCTTTTGTCTTGCCTTTAATAAGGTTTCTTTGGCCTTTTCAAGTAAAAGCGCAAATTCCTCTTTACTTATTCCCAACGAAGATGCTGCAGTTTCCGGGGCTTCAAGCTGCCACAAAATATTGGTGTTTTCCCAATTACCAGTTTCTGAAACATTAAATACCTGGCAAAATATTTCACTGTCTTTCCCAAGAAGTTCGCCAATTTCCTGTTTGCCCCACACATAATATTTTCCTTCAACCCCCTCGCTGTCTGCATCAAGTGCACTATAAAAACCGCCTTCAGGATCAGTTAATTCAGTTTCAATAAAACCAATTGTTTCGGCTATAACCTTTGCGTAGGCATTATTTTTCGTGATTTGGTAAGCTTCCGTATAAACATCAATCAGCAAAGCGTTATCGTACAGCATTTTTTCAAAATGCGGAATTTGCCAGCGCCTGTCGGTACTATACCGGCAAAAACCTCCGCCAAGATGATCGTATATGCCGCCCATCATCATTTTATCAAGAGATAATAACGCTGTTTTTAACGACTGCTTTTTTCCGGAAAAGAAATAATGCCGGAGCAAAAACAATATGGAAAATGTTTGCGGGAATTTTGGCGCCTGGCCAAAACCGCCCCACTCTTCGTCTGCAGCTTTTATAAGACTTTCAGCAATTGTATTTGTTGCTGTTTTACCTGGTAGCGGGGCTGTAATATTTAAATCCAAAACATTGGCTTTCTGCAAATGCTGTGTAAGCGTTTCTGCCTGTTTGGCTATATCATCGATTCTTTCATTATAAGCTTTGGAAATAGCCAGTAGCACCTGTTGCCAGCTATTGCGGTTCATCATTGGCGTTGGAGGAAAATAGGTTCCGCCATAAAATGGTTTCAGGTCGGGGGTTAAAAAAACATTCAGCGGCCATCCGCCACTGCCCGTAAGCGCCTGTACAGCATCCATATAAATATGGTCGATGTCCGGCCTTTCTTCCCTGTCTATCTTAATATTAATAAAATTTTCATTCATTATCTGCGCCGTGGCTTCATCTTCAAAGCTTTCGCGTTCCATAACATGACACCAATGGCAGGCAGAATAACCAATGCTAACCAATACGGGCTTATTTTCTTCCTTCGCCTTTTTAAGCGCTTCTTCACCCCAGGCATACCAGTTTACAGGATTGTGCGCATGCTGTAACAGATAAGGACTCGTTTCCTTTATAAGGTTATTGGTGTATTTATGCTGCGTCATGTTAAATCTGTTTCTGCTAAAAATAAAAAATCCCGCTTTAACGGGATCTTCTAAAGCTTTATAGAATTCTTATTTCTTTTTTGATTTTAAAGATAGATAGTTATCCAAAGCAGAGATCATGCTGGGAGTTTGTGGCGTTGGGGCTTTAATCTCAACCTCTAAACCCGCCGCTTCACCCGCCTTAACTGTATTGTTTCCAAAGGCTCCTATTAAAGTTCCGTTTTGCGCAAACTTTGGGTAATTATCAAAAAGGCTGCGAATACCGCTTGGCGTGAAAAAGCAGATAATATTAAAACTATTAGAGTCCATCACCACACGAACATCGTTGCTTACGGAGCGGTACATGAATGCAAGCTGAAAATCGCAGTTATTATTTTTCAACCAAGTTACAATTTCATTGTCCTGCTGGTTTTCACTGCACACATACAAAAACTTTTCGTTCTCTTTATGTTTATTAATTACATCAAACATGCTTTTATTGGTACCATCGGAGCCATAAAAAACCTTGCGTTTGCGGTAAAGAATAAATTTTTGAAGATAGAGCGCCACAGCCTCGGTAATACAGAAATACTTATTGTCCTGGCTAATAGAAACCTTCATTTCATCACACATTCTGAAAAAATGATCTATAGCGTTGCGGCTTGTAAATATTACTGCTGAATATAGATTTATATCAATTTTCTGCTTGCGAAATTCCCTTGCTGAAATAGCTTCAAGTTTTATAAATGGATGGAAAGTTAACTTAATGGCATACTTGCGTTCCAATTCAAAGTAAGGAGATTTTTCGCTCTCGGGCTTTGGCTGAGTAATTAAAACTTGTACGGATCCTTTACCAGTAGATTTCTTTTCACCGTTTTTAATCATGCGTAGTGCTCGATTTATATAATAATTTATCTAATGCTGGTTTGCTGAAATAAAACCTTGTAAATGACAAGCAAGGGTATTATTTCCAAAGCGCAAAGGTAAACAAAAAAGTGAAACGCGGTTACACTAAGGTTTTTACGGATGCGGGCTAATGAAACGATGTATCTTACTGCCAGCGAAAAAACTACCAGGCATAAAACTATTGTTATGGCTATGTTTTTTATTCTATCATTAGAATAGGCGATTAAAAACAAAAGTGGTATAACTAATATGCCAAGCAGTTTGTTTACAAGAAAAACAACAAACCTGTATTCTGTGGCCGCTTCCTTTGCATTAAATACCCAGCCTGTAAAACTTATAACAAGATATTTTACGCTGTATGCTAATAACAAAATGCCTGTTGAATAAACAAATAATTCCCAAAAAGGCAGCGATGACCATTTTTCAGACCCGGCATATAAAGTAATAAAAACGCCCCCGCATAATGCAAACAATATATTCAGCATAAATGCCGGGAAAAAGTTTTGCGCCATTTGCTCCCGCGTTTGTGTTTGCCGGAAAGTTGCCTGGAAAGACAATGTAAAAATGCTGTCAAAATATTTGGGAAATGCAGCTTTTATGAGTGAGAGGAAGAACAGTATAAAAATAAGGATATAAAAAATTTCATCTGAATTTGCAACAGTTTTCGTTATGCCGGGCATTAACTTAATTTTTTTGGCGGCCAGTGAATCTCTTTTTGCAGCAGCTATTGCAGCCAGCCTTATAGAATCATGTTTAAGCGAATCTCTTTGCAACAAATCGCGCTGTAATGAATCTGCAATACCCGGTTTTATTATTAATACACGCGTTGAATCTTTAACTGAATCAATCTTCTTAACAGGAGCCTTGTCAACTGAATCTTTAAGCGTTGCAACATTCTTTTTTATTTGGCCTGCCTGAATTGTATCAGCCGGCTTTTTGCGAATACCTGTATCTGTCAGTTTCTTTCGGACACTTGTATCATTCAGCTTTTTTTGAATACCTGTATCATTCTTTTTTTTGCGAATGCCGGTATCCGTTAGTTTGCCGGGAATAATGGTGTCATGCAATACCCTGCGGGCATTGGTGTCATTAATTTTCTTACGGCTTCCTGTATCCTGTGCCAACAGGAAAACAGGCAGCATCAATAAAAATAATATTGCAGATAAATGTTTCAAAAGAATGCGCAAAAGTAATTTACCCAAACAAACAAGCATGCACATTTATACTCTCAACGCCTAAATTTTTATTAAACTATTTTTGCGGGGGCATTTACCCTGAACAATTTTATTAAACACAATGGCAGGCATTTATATTCATATCCCTTTTTGCAGAAAAGCCTGTTACTATTGCAATTTTCATTTCTCTGTTTCTCAAAAGCTGCTGCCGCAAACGATAAACGCTATTGCACATGAAATGATACTAAGGCATGAATACCTGAATGAAAAAATTGAAACGGTTTATTTCGGTGGCGGAACGCCGTCGCTGTTGCAGCCCGGCGATATTAATTTATTAATGGATAAGGTATTTTCAATTTTTGATGTTGAGCCTGGTGCAGAAATCACACTGGAAGCGAATCCCGATGATATAACTGCACATAAATTATCAGCATGGAAAAACATGGGCATAAACCGCCTGAGCATTGGCACACAAAGTTTTTTAGAAGCCGATTTGCAATGGATGAACCGTGCCCACAATGCACAGCAGGCTTATGATAGCATTAAACTTGCCATACAAAATGGATTTACCAATATTTCAACAGATTTTATTTACGGCACGCCCAATTTAACCAATGAACAATGGCTGCAAAATCTCGAAACAGCAAACGAATTAAACATTCCGCATCTTTCCTGTTATGCGCTTACTGTTGAGCCCAATACTGCGTTGAAGAAGATGATCGATTTACACAAAAAAGAAGATGTGGATGCAGCAAAACAAAGTATTCAATTTGAACTGCTCATGCAATGGGCGGCTGATAAAGGGTATGAACATTATGAGATTTCCAATTTTGCAAAGCCTGGGTTCAGAAGCAGGCATAACAGCAGTTACTGGCAAGGTAAACATTATCTTGGCTTAGGGCCCTCGGCACATTCTTTTAATGGCAATGAAAGACAATGGAATATTTCCAACAATGCATTATATATTGAAAGCCTCAATAAGAATATTGTGCCGTTTGAAAAAGAAGAACTTTCATCAACCCAAAAAATTAATGAATACCTAATGACAGCGCTAAGAACGAATGAAGGGATTGTTTTGTATCAACTCGAACTGTTGTCAGGCAAAGAAATTACAGCCGCTATTATAAGAGATGCAAACAGGTTTATTCAGCAACATTTGCTGGAAAGAAAAAACGATGCGTTAATACTTACATCAAAAGGAAAGTTGTTTGCAGATGGCATTGCAGCAGACCTGTTCAGGTAAACATTTTATTTCAACCTGTATATAAGCCTTCCGTCAATAAAATCAGCTACCTGTTTATGCGCCAAAAGGTTTACGCCTATAGACCACCTGTTTTTTATGTTATAGCTCAGGCCCCAGCGGTGATAGATAGTATGATACAAATCGCGATATGTTGTGTTATAAACCTTTGTTTGCTTATGAATATAAAAACCCAGCTCCTGGCTAAATATAAACCGGTTTAATAAAAACCGGTGGCCAATCAATAACCCAGCAAACGTATTAGAAGAGGTATCGCCCACAACATATTCTTTTGTACTGCGCAAACCGTCATCATAATAAATTTCTGCACCGGCAGTTAGTGCATCAATATTGCTTATTTGCTTTATGGCTGTAACAGATGTTCCTATTAAAAAATTTCTTGCAGCAGACGTATCTCTTTTATAC
>JAEWJV010000444.1 GCA_023386395.1 Bacteroidota bacterium | reverse complement strand
CCCAATAACCTTACAGCTTCCAGTATCCTTAAAGTACCGATGCCATCGGTATTGGCTGTATATTCAGGCGTATCAAAACTCACTTTTACATGGCTCATAGCGCCAAGGTTATAAATTTCATCGGGCTGAACTTCCTGTATGATGCGGATAAGATTGGCTGAATCTGTGAGGTCGCCATAATGCAGTTTAAGCATTACATTCTTATCGTGTGGATCCTGGTATAAATGGTCTATGCGGTCGGTGTTAAATAAAGAACTTCTTCTTTTTATGCCATGCACTTCATATCCTTTTGATAACAATAACTCGGTAAGGTAAGCGCCATCCTGGCCGGTAATACCGGTAATTAAAGCTTTTTTAGACATAAATTTATTACTTGAAATGAGTCGGTTAAGCAATTATTTGGTTTAATAAAGATAGTTTATATAGAATCTTTTTTGCCCAATTCTTATTACATGTACTGAAGATTATAAGTATGCCATAAATTTTTATCCAAAGTAGGTATGTAACTCATAATATTTTAATAATGTGATTATTGGATTATGTATTGTATTTATGTTTTTGCTTTACATGCAAAAATGTACTGGTTTTTAAAACCGCACATTTCTGGCTTATTTAAACTTTAATCCACTATTTTTGCAAATCCTGACCCAGGGTTAGAAAAACAAATGCCCCCTGTGAAAAATTATTTAATTTATTAAAATGGGCAACAAAGAATTTCAATTTTTACGTTCTGTATTATTGCTTACTGATTTTGTGCTTATAAATCTTGCTGCTACAGTAAGTATTTTAATATCTTACGATAATTACGATATTTCTTTTTTTGTTTTGTCTATTATCGCCATTAATGTATCCTGGCTTTGCATCGCTTATTTTTTCAGGCTATACACTTATAATATAATTTCAGAAATTGAAAGAACTTATCGCCAATCATGGCGGGTATTTGCTGTGCAAATACTTTTTTTATATGGTTTAATGCAGCTTATAAACTACAGCTTTTTTAAACTGGAATTCCTTAACCGTACGGCCACCATTTATTTTGTAACGGCTGGTTTTTTTGTTTTGATAAGCCGTTTCTTTCAAACTTATTTAGCTGAATTTTTCTTAAAAAACATAACCGTTAAAACAGTACCGCCAAGGAGAATAGCAATTATAGGTTATAATGATAAAGCCCAGCAACTGGCCGAATATTTTCATAAGAATGATAAGTTTTATGAATTGCTTGCTTTTTTTTCCGATGGAACCGGCGTTAAGCAGCCTGGTATAAAAGACCCCTTCTTCCCTATAAAAGATTGTGTGAATTACGCCGTTGAAAATAAGGTGCGGGAAATCTACTCTACTGTTTTGCCTTCTGAACATCCTGAATTGCCTGAGCTGGTAAAAAAGGCAGAAGCAAATATGGTGCGTCTTCGTTTTGTAGCTGCAGGCACTTCACCAGCGAACGCCATTTATAACCTGGTGGAAATAGACAAGTTAAACCAGATGTCCATTATGGCTTTACGAAATGAGCCGCTGGATATTTTCTTTAACCGCGTTAAGAAAAGGGCTTTTGATATTGTAGTGAGCAGTTTGATTATCGTCTTCGTAATGTCATGGCTTACACCTCTATTAGGCATCCTGATTAAATTATCTTCAAGGGGGCCGGTTTTCTTTATACAGGAACGTTCCGGTAAGGATAATAAAACTTTTCGCTGTATGAAGTTTCGCAGCATGGCAGTTAATAAAGACAGCGATTATAAACAAGCGCAAAAGAATGATAGCCGTATTACTAAAATCGGGGCTTTCATGCGAAAAACAAGCCTTGATGAATTTCCGCAGTTTTTTAATGTGTTCATGGGGGATATGAGCCTTTGCGGCCCGCGCCCTCACATGCTGAGACATACAGAAGAATACAGCAAATTAATTGAGCAATATATGATTCGCCATTTCTTAAAGCCTGGTGTAACAGGCTGGGCGCAAATAAATGGTTACCGCGGTGAAACTTCAAACCCTGTATTAATGGAAAAAAGGGTAGAACATGATATATGGTATATGGAAAACTGGTCGTTAATGCTTGACATAAGAATAATTTTTCTTACTATATTCAACATATTTAAAGGGGAAAAAAACGCTTATTAATATCATTCCCATATTATTTATTCCTGTGTAAAACTGTTAGGCTATAATCATTATAAACCGTATTTGTATCATTGTTGAAAACTATTTTTGCTTTAGTAATTACGCACACTCCTGTCAAAGGATAATAAGCCTTTATTTAACTCCGTTATATTTGTTGTTGTATTGAGGTATGGCTAACAGGTTAAAAAAGAAAAATAGTAAAGCGCCCAGCGCTGAAAAACTGAATCCTGATAAAGAGCAGGAAGTAACAATAAAAGAAGTTGTAAAAGATGAACGTACTTCGAAAATAGCCGGCGCAGTAAGCCTGCTTATTTGTGCATTTCTTACCATAGCTTTTCTTTCTTACTTTTTTACATGGCAGCAGGATCAGGATGAAGTGGCAACAGGATTAAGTGTTTTTGTGCGCGACAATGTGCATGTAGATAACCTGCTGGGTGTGCTTGGTGCTTATGCTTCCGACTTATTTATGAATGACGGCTTCGGCATCGCATCATTTTTATTTTGCACCTTCTTTTTCGTGTTAGGCGTAAATCTTTTATTTGGAAAGAAGGTTTTTAACCTTGCCCGTAACCTGCGCTATCTTATCTCCGGCCTTATTGTTTTAAGCGTTGTATTCTCATTCTTCTTCGGCAGAAATTTTGCCTGGGGTGGCGCCGCCGGCGACCTCATGGTTGACGGTCTTGTAAGGTTAATTGGTAATGTGGGCACAGCCGCCTTGCTTATCGTTGTATTTCTTGCCTATATTATCTGGCGGTTCAATCCCAGTTTTAAGCTGCCCGAAAGAAAAGTAAGGCAACAGTTAACACCAACTGATGATGCCACGCCACCTCATAAGGATGATAAAAATATTTTCAATAAGGAATATGATGACATTTATTATACCCCTGAAGAAGCTGTTTCAATAAATGAAAAATATGCAGCTGAAGCGAACGATGTTTTAACCAATCATAACAGGCTTAAAACTGACGAATCCGGTGCGCATGAAGATGGCAACATCGTTGTTATCATGCCTGAAGCAAATGAGGAATCAACCAGCCTGGGTTTAATAGAAAAGAATGAAATCAATAATGATGCAATAGAAACACCCTTAATCCATGTAGAGAATTCAGGAGTAGAAGAAAGAACTGTAAAAGGTAACCTGAAACAGAAAAAACCTTTGCAGCCAACTGATATGGAGCTTGAAATAAAAGAGATTATTGAAGATGCAGAGGAAGATAAAGATGAACAAATTGTTGAAGAACCAAAAGAAATTCAGATTGATGATCATGCTTTGGAAATAAGAAGCGATGAATTAGCAACCGTTAATTATGATCCCACTTTGGATTTACGCAATTATAATTATCCGGAATTAAGCTTATTGGAAACACACGGCAGTGAAAAAATTGTACATGATCCCGCAGAACTGGAAGCCAATAAGAATCAAATTATAGATACACTAAAAAATTATGATATTCTGATACAGCGCATCGCGGCAACGGTAGGCCCCACTGTAACTTTATATGAAATTGTTCCGGCACCGGGTGTGCGCATCAGCCGTATTAAAAACCTGGAAGATGATATTGCCTTAAGCCTTGCAGCATTGGGTATTCGTATCATCGCTCCTATTCCCGGCCGTGGCACAGTTGGTATTGAAGTGCCCAATCTGAAGAAGACAATTGTGAGCATGAAAACTTTGCTGAACAGTGAAAAATTTAAAAACAATAATTACTCGCTGCCCATTGCACTTGGTAAAAAGATAGATAACGAAAACTTTATTGTTGACCTTGTTGCCATGCCGCATTTATTGATGGCAGGCGCAACAGGACAAGGTAAATCAGTTGGTATTAATACGCTGCTTGTTTCTCTGCTGTATAAAAAACATCCATCGCAGCTTAAGTTTATCTTGGTTGATCCGAAGAAAGTAGAATTGAGTTTATACCGTGTTATTGAGCGCCATTTTCTCGCTAAACTTCCCGGTGAAGAAGAACCCATTATTACAGATACAAAAAAAGTTGTTCATACTTTAAACGCATTGGCAACATTAATGGATATACGGTATGATTTGCTGAAAGAAGCCAGTTGCCGTAATATTAAAGAGTACAACGAAAAATTTGTAAACCGCAAGCTCAACCCGAAAAAAGGGCATGAGTTTTTACCATTTATTGTATTGGTTATTGATGAGTTTGCAGATTTAATTATGACGGCAGGCAAGGAAATTGAAATGCCGATTGCACGTTTGGCGCAGCTGGCGCGTGCCGTGGGTATTCACTTGATCATTGCAACGCAACGGCCTTCAGTGAATATTATCACAGGTACTATTAAAGCTAATTTCCCTGCACGTATTGCGTTTAAAGTTTCATCTAAAATTGATAGCCGCACTATTCTTGATACAGGTGGCGCAGAACAATTAATTGGCAAAGGCGATATGCTGATTAGTTACAATGGAGAACTTACGCGTTTACAATGTGCTTTTGTTGACACACCTGAAGTTGAAAAGGTATGCGAATTTATTACTGAGCAGCAGGCTTATCCGCAGGCATTCCAGTTACCGGAATATATTGATGAAAAGGAAATGGAAGGAAAAGATTTTGATCTTAGCGACCGCGATCCGTTGTTTGAAGATGCAGCACGCCTGATTGTTCAAAACCAGATGGGAAGCACTTCACTTATACAACGCAGGATGAAATTAGGCTATAACCGCGCAGGAAGGTTAATGGATCAACTGGAGCAGGCAGGTGTGGTAGGGCCTAACCTTGGCAGCAAAGCCAGGGATGTATTGATAAAAACCGATGGAGAATTGCAGGAACTGCTTGATTTAATGGGATAAAATTATAGATCCATTAAACCAAGCGCGAGCACAAAATTGGTTACAATACCCGGAAAAGACATCCACAATAACTGGGGGTAGAAAATAATAAACAAAGCTAAAACTACTAACCATCCAAAAAAACGCAGCCAATAGTTTGCAGAAGATTTATGCTCAGCCATCAGATTTAATTTTCGGCAAAAATAAATGCTAAAAGCTAATAGTAAAAATTATTTGATTGAAAAGCCGCGTAGAAAGCCCAGCGCCAGCAGCGGCATTATTTTCTCTGTGTGATAATAACCAAATATATTTCAACGTATAGGTAAGTTCAGTCTTTATTATTTGCTGAAATTCCTGGCATATATCTTTTCAATTTAAACCTAATTTTCAGCACCCCGTTGCTTAAAAACTGCATTCGGTCTTAATAAGCTTTTCATCCATTGCAATAGTGCTCAATTTTGCGCTGTAATTAATAACCTATAAAAAAATACTATTATGACTTACAGAAAAAGAAACCAGATGCAACATAAAGTGGAACTTTCTACTTTGTTGCGGATTGTGATAACCAGGAGACTTATACAACAAAACAAACAGGCAGGAAAGCAACTTTTAAACAGCCTGGCAAACGAAGCCATCGAATCTTTAAAAAGGCCCGAGGTTTTAAAAGAAGGATTAAAGCTTACCAAAACAATAAGCCAGGAAGTTTTTGTTTAATACAGGCATTAGCAAGTGCTATATGCCTGTATAATTTTGCGGCGTAATTTTTTTCAGTTCTTTTTTTATTGAGGCACTTACTTTAAGCCCATCAATAAATTTATGAATAGATGTTTTATTGATCGTTGCATTACCGCGTGTTAATGCTTTCAGCGCCTCATAAGGGTTTGGATAATTTTCCCTTCTTAAAATGGTTTGAATAGCTTCAGCTACAACTGCCCAGTTGTCTTCAAGGTCTTCATTCAGCTTTTGTTCATTCAACAGCAGTTTATCCAATCCTTTTTCAATTGACCTTATTGAAATAAGTGTGTGTGCCACCGGAACACCAAGATTTCTTAATACAGTAGAATCAGTTAGGTCTCTTTGCAAACGGCTTACGGGCAGCTTCGCAGCAAAGTGTTCAAATATGGCATTGGCCATTCCAAGGTTTCCTTCTGCATTTTCAAAATCAATTGGGTTTACTTTATGTGGCATGGCCGATGAGCCCACTTCGTTCTTCTTTACTTTCTGCTTAAAATATTCCATGCTTATATACATCCACATATCGCGGCATAAATCAATCAGAATATTGTTAATGCGCTTTATGCCATCAAAATAAGCTGCGAAATAATCGTAATGTTCAATTTGCGTAGTATGTTGAAGACGCTGCATGGCGAGGCTTTCTATAAATTCATTGCCAAATTTCAGCCAGTCAGTTTTTGGAAACGCAATTTTATGCGCATTGAAATTGCCGGTGGCGCCGCCGAATTTTGCTGCAACAGGAATTTCGGATAATAACTGCACCTGGTTTTGTAAACGTTCAACAAAAACCATCAACTCTTTTCCAAGTTTTGTTGGCGATGCAGGCTGCCCGTGTGTATGTGCCAGCATGGGAATCTCTTTCCAGCTTTCAGCAAGCGCATTTATTTTTTTCTGAAGATTGATAACAGCAGGCAGGTATTCCTGTTCCAAACAGTTTTTCCAGCTTAGCGGGATAGCTGTATTATTGATGTCCTGTGAAGTAAGCCCAAAATGCACCCATTCTTTTTCAGCCGCAATGCCTGCTTTTTCCATTTCCTGTTTCAGGAAATATTCAACTGCTTTCACATCGTGATTGGTAACAGCTTCAATTTGCTTTACCAGCTCAGCATCGTTTAAACTAAAATTTTCTGCGATGGCATTTAGCTTTTGTTTGGCTTTTGTATCAAGCTTAAAAAATTTTTTTTCAGACAGGAAAATAAAATAACGCACTTCAATAAGCACGCGGTATTTAATTAAAGCATACTCTGAAAAATATTCATCAAGTTGCGCAACCTGCTTGCGATAGCGGCCATCAACCGGGGAAATGGCAGTAAGATTATTAAGTTCCATAATTTGTCAGTCCATTGTCAATAGCCAATGGCCACAGCATCTTTTTTAACTATTGACTGTTGACTATCGGCTGCCGACTATTTATTTTTGCACGCAAAATTAATTTAAACAATTGAAGAAGATTAAAGTTGGGGCGGTAAGTTATCTTAATACAAAGCCTTTATTATTCGGAGTAGAACGTTCGGCCGGGTTAATGGAGCAAATTGAACTCATAAAAGATTATCCTTCCAAAATAGCAAAACAGTTGATTGATGGTGATATTGATGTGGGTCTTGTGCCCGTGGCAATAATACCGCAGCTAAAGGAACATTACATTGTTTCTGATTATTGTATTGGCGCCGAAGGCAATGTGGCTTCTGTTTGTTTGTTCAGCGATGTTGAAATAGATAAAGTAGAAAAAGTTTTGCTGGATTATCAAAGCAGAACTTCGGTTAACCTTTTTAAAGTATTGCTGAAAAATCATTGGAAAAAAAATATTGTACTGGAAGATGCGCAAAAAGATTTTTCAGAAGATATTAAAGGCACAACTGCCGGCGTTTTAATTGGCGACAGGGCGTTGAAACAAAGAGAGAAATCAAAATTTATTTATGATCTTGCCGGCGAATGGATAACCATGACAGGTTTACCTTTTGTGTTTGCAGCATGGATAGCTAACAGGGAACTGCCTGCAGATTTTCTTGAATTGTTCAATGGAAAAAATGGAGAGGGCATTAATAATATTGATGCTGTATTGCAGAATGTTTCCTGTGATTTCTATGACCTGCATACATATTACACACAGAATATTTCTTATAAAATTTCAGAGGAAAAATTAAAAGGAATGCATTTATTCCTTGAACTGTTGCAAAAACTTTAATTGTTTTTTACATTTGAAGCCACTCGCCTATGCTTCTACGAAAACTATTGCTGTTTTTTTTGCTTGCTGCATTCATAAATACTAATGCACAAAAGAGGTACAATATTGATAGTTTAAAACAGGTTGTTTTAGCAGCCCGCTATCATTTTGGGTTTATGTTTGCCCACAGTGTACATGTGGAAAATGTAAAGGGAATAAACCCATATGGTTTTGAACTGGAGTATTCACATTTACACACCGGCAGTGCCATAAAGAACAAATACAATTCTTATCCGCGTACAGGTTTCAGCTTTACTTACACAAATTATAACCGCAATTTTTTAGGCCAGGCTTATGCGCTATCTTATTTTGTTGAACCGAATTTTCGTGTTGGTAACAGTTTAACATTATTGCTGCGTGCAAGCGGCGGGCTGGCATATTTTACCAATCCTTATGATGAGATAAAAAACCCTTTCAATCATAGTTACAGCACGCATATTAACAGTTATCTCCAGTTAGATTTTGGCCTTTCTTATCCTGTAAGCCGGCATTTTGCTTTATATGGGATGGGGGGGTTTTATCATGCTTCGAATGCAGGATTTAAAGAGCCGAACGCCGGTGTAAACTATATCAATGCATCTATCGGTTTGCAGTATTATGCTTATTCCACACGACTGCCTGTGTATAAACATGCAAGTGATACTT
>JAEWJV010000231.1 GCA_023386395.1 Bacteroidota bacterium | reverse complement strand
TCTCAAAAGCCTAAAGATAAGCTCTTAATACAAGCCGATAAAAACGGAAGATTTCAAATAAAGATAAGAGGGCAATTGCATGAACCAATGCCTTTTGGATTAACCATTTCAAAGGAAGCGAAGAGGTATCCTTTAAGTGATTTTGCAAAAGATAAGTTTGCAACAGAAAAGAACATTGAAAAAATCACAGATGAAAAACTAAAAACAGAAATTAGAAGTCATTTTGTTGAAAAATACAAAAAGAACAAGAAAGATGCTTTTTCCGTTGAGGGAATTATGGAGCTTAATTCCCAAAGAAAAGTTCCTGTTTACAATGTTCGTTTGTTCTATAAAAATCAAGACCAAAAAATTTCAATCGTCAAACTTGGACAAAAGAAATCAGATACCCCTGCCCTAATAGAACTCATAATTAATGATGAAATAAAGAAGAAAATAAAGTTACATCTTGAAAAATATAATGGAGATAAATTAAAGGCATTCTCTAAAGAAGGGATTTTAGAGTTAAATAAAGAAAAAAAGAAACCAATTAAATCATTAAAACTAATAAATACAAATGCAGACGATATCTCTAATGATATTTCCCTGCAACGTCTTGATCGTAAGAAAGCATATAATAACAAGTTGCTTGTAAATACAGGCGACAATTATCTATTTGCAATTATGGAAAAAGACGGTAACCGAATTTTTGACCTTATCACATTCTTTGATGCCGCCAATCTTTTAAAAGATGAGTTTAATAAAACTACTGATAAAAATGCTTTCAATAAAGATCAAGTTTTTAAAAACTACTTTATAGAAAAAAATAAGATAGAAGATGATGATAAGTTGTTGTTCACATTAAAACAAGGTGACCCTATATATATGCCATCAAAAGGAGAAGAATTAATTACTGACCCTCAAAGCTCTTTATATGAAGCGTTTTGGAATGATAAGTCTGCAAGAAGTGAAAACATTCATTATGTTACAAAGTACAGTGGAAACGAAATATACTTTATTAATAACACTGTTGCCGATTCAATTGTAAAGGGAAAAGAGTTTGGTTCACAGAATGCTTACCAGACTATCGATGGAGTTTCAATAAAAAGTAAATGCATCAAACTCCGTATTGACCGCCTTGGCAATATCAAACCTGCCTTATGATCAAACGCACCATCTGCATAGAAAACCCCTGTCATCTTAAATGCCGCAATATGCAGATGGTGGTAAATTATGAACACATAAAAGGTTATGAAAACCTGCCGGAAAGAACCGCGCCTATAGAAGATATTGGCATGTTGATTTTGGAACATCAGCAAATCACCATCAGCCATTATTTACTGGATAAGCTGATGTTTAATAATACGGTTGTGATCACCTGCAACGATACCCATCATCCCAGCGGCATGATGCTTCCGCTGGAAGGCCACAGCACGCAAAGTGAAAGGTTCAGGGCGCAGGTGGAAGCTACAGGGCCGCTGAAAAAACAACTATGGCAGCAAACCGTAAAAGCAAAGCTCAGCAACCAGGCTGCTGTTTTAAAGAAATGGAATATACAGCATAACTATCTCACCAAACAGGCGCAGGATGTAAAAAGCGGCGATGCAGGCAACAACGAAGCCAAAGGCGCTGCTTATTACTGGAGCCATTTATTTCCCGATGCCTGGCAGTTTTTCCGCAAACGTGAAGGCCCGCCGCCTAATAATTTATTGAACTATGGTTATGCTATTTTAAGGGCCACAATGGCAAGGTCTATTACCGGCGCAGGATTGTTGCCCGCACTTGGCATATTTCACCGCAACCGCTATAATGCGTATTGCCTCGCAGACGATATTATGGAGCCATACAGGCCGTTTGTGGATGCAATTGTAAGGGACATTATAGATAAAACATCGTCGGTGGAAATATTAACACAGGAACTGAAAGTGCAATTGCTAAAGCTGCCAACAGCAGATGTGTTATTGGGCGACGAAACCAGCCCGCTGATGATTGCCACGCAAAGAACAGCAGCATCGCTGGCAAGGTGTTATACAGGCGAGCAGCGGAAACTGCTTTATCCTGAAATGGTTGATAATAATGGATAATTGACAATTGACAAACCCTTTTTTATGAAAGAGAATATAGTTAAACAGAAAAGCTATGCTTTTGTCATCAACATTGTCCTTTTGTGTAAAGATTTACAACAAACCCAAAAAGAATTCATTCTTAGCAAACAGCTGCTGCGTTCAGGAACAGCAGTAGGTGCGTTGATACGGGAAGCAGAGCAGGCCGAAAGCAAGGCCGATTTCATACATAAATTATCTATTGCATTAAAAGAAGCAAATGAAACGGAATATTGATTATGCCTGTTAAAGGATACGGGATACATTATCCCGGCGGGCTTCAATTTAATAATAACCGATATACAGGAATTGCTCCGGTTATTGACAAGCATAATTAAAAGTGCAAAACTCAGTTCCAAATAATTGTCAATTATCCATTGTCAATTACAAATTGTCAATTGTCAATTAAAGTGAAATCCAATCGCCTAAATGCATATCGTATTATGTGGGTATTAGTTTTTTTTGACCTGCCTACAGAGACCAAAAAAGAGCGGAAGATATACGCCGACTTCCGCAAAAAGATCCTGCAGGACGGGTTTGCCATGTTCCAATTCAGCATTTACCTGCGGCATTGCAGCAGTATGCAAAATGCAGAAGTGCATATAAAACGTGTGAAAAGGATTTTACCCGAAAAAGGCCATATAGGCATCATGACCATTACCGATAAGCAGTTCGGCATGATGGAAGTTTTTTATGGAAAGAAACTGGCTGAGCCCCAAAATGTCCCCCAGCAACTGGAATTATTTTAAGCAAATCATTGCAAGGCACGGAGTAACCGGAACGCTTAGAATAGTAAAAACCCTGTGAACTTAAACCGTTCACAGGGTTTTAAACTCATTTTCTTGATCCTGATTTTCTTTGAACCCTTTGATATACAAGGCTTTTGGCTAAAGCTGTTGTATTCAAAGATCATCAGAATAAAGTTTGAAAGCAAATCACAACCGGCCCAAAGAATGTAAAAAAGGTTATCTGGTTGTATTCAAAGATCATCAGAATAAAGTTTGAAAGCAAATCACAACTAAATCTGTTGATAATGTTACTTCATCTTTGTTGTATTCAAAGATCATCAGAATAAAGTTTGAAAGCAAATCACAACAGTGAATACTTCGAGCTTGTTTTTTTTCGGTTGTATTC
>JAEWJV010000300.1 GCA_023386395.1 Bacteroidota bacterium | reverse complement strand
GTTAAAATAGATTGTTCCGTCATGCAGGTAATTTAATTACCCACCAAGATAGACAAATTATAAATGCAAAGTGCTGCAAATCAAAAATCTTAATGCCTATCGCAGTGGTTTTTAATAAAGATTTTTTTTGAAATTTCTGAAAGTTGTTTGAATATTAGTTTCACCTGTCTCATTGCCACCTATGCAATAAAGTGAGTAAAATTAAACACGGGTAAGTTGCATTACTTCATCTGTAGATTTTCACTCTTCATTATCGCCCTACTATTGTATAAGTTTTTCATTCAATAACTATTCATGAAATGCTAACACAAGTTAGGCAGGCTGTTTTGAAGCAGCAAATTTTCTTTCACCAATCTGCTGGCGCCACATAGCATAGTATAAACCTTTTTCTTCCAGCAATTCATAGTGAGAGCCGGTTTCCACTATACGGCCTTTTTCAAGCACATAAATCCTGTCGGCATGCATAATGGTGCTTAGCCTGTGTGCAATTAAAACAGTTACCTGTTCTTTCATTTCCGATATCTGTTTTATGGTTGAGGTTATTTCTTCTTCTGTTATTGAATCCAGCGAAGAAGTTGCTTCATCAAATATCAGCAAATGCGGCCTGCGCAATAAAGAACGCGCAATGCTCAATCTTTGTTTTTCGCCACCGCTTAATTTTAAACCGCCTTCACCAATTATGGTGCTAATGCCGTTATCAGCCCGCTCCAGTAAATTCTGGCAACTTGCTTTGTAAAGCGCATCCAGTAAATCTTCATCACTTGCGCCCGGGTTTACAAATAAAAGGTTCTCTTTTATAGTACCCGCAAATAATTGGGTATCCTGCGTTACAAAACCAATTTGCGTTCTCAAATCTTCGAGCGCTATATCATTACTGTCAACGCCGTTATAAAACACATTGCCGGTTTGCGGATGATATAAGCCAACCAGCATTTTTACCAGTGTGCTTTTACCTGCGCCTGAAGGGCCAACAAATGCAATCGTCTCGCCTTTTTCTGCATTAAAACTTATATGGTCAAGCGCTTTGTACTGCGCTGATTGGTGTTTAAATGAAACATCTCTAAAGCTTAATCTCTCAAGGTTGCCAATATGTACCGGTGAAGCGGGCATTCTTTCCGCAGGCTTTCTCATTACATTATCAAAATTCATCAGCGAAGCTTCCGCTTCGCGGTAAGACATAATAATGTTGCCTATTTCCTGCAACGGGCCAAAGATGAAAAATGAATAAAAGGTTAATGTCATCACCTGGCCTGCAGTTAATTGTCCCCTGAAAACAAGCCAGGCTAATGTGAACATAATTATCTGCCGCAAAAAGTTTACAAATGTGCCTTGTATAAAACTAAGCGTTCTTATGCTTTTCACTTTGCGTAATTCAAGCCCAAGAATTTTATAGGTGTTTTTATTCAGCCGGTCAACTTCCTGGTTAGTTAAGCCAAGACTTTTTACCAGTTCAATATTGCGCAGCGATTCTGTTGTTGAACCAGCCAGCGCGTTGGTTTCTGTAACAATATTTTTTTGTATGAATTTTATTTTCCGGCTTAAAAAACTGGTAAGCCATGCAAGCGCTGCAATGCCAAGCGTATAAATGGGCATGATAGACCAGTGCAAACTGAAAGCATAAACACTCACGAAAATAACACCTACTATGATCGCGAATAAAACGTTGATAAATGAAATAATAAACTTTTCTGTATCGGCCCTTACTTTGGTTAAGATGGAAAGCGTTTCGCCACTGCGCTGATCTTCAAAATCCTGGTAAGGCAGCAGCATGGAATGTTTTAATCCATCGGTAAAAATCTTTGCGCCGAATTTTTGTACAATAACATTGGTAAAATAATCCTGGAAAGCTTTTGCAATTCTTGATACCATTGCTACGCCAATAAATATTCCAAGAAAACCAATTACGCCCCATATAAACTGATCGGTGGTTCTTGTGGCGGTTTTAATAAAGTTTTTCTTCGCATCAAAGTATCCTATATCAAACGGGTGCGTAAGAAATTTATCAAAGAATTTCCCGAAGAAATAGGGATCGAGCATGGAAAAGCTTTGGTTGATGGCCGCCAGCAACAGGGCTAATGCAACCAGCCACTTATATGGTTTTAAATATTGAAGTAAAATTTTCATTGAAAGATATTATTTGTAAATGGTGAGAGGTTAGTTATGAGCAATGCGGTATAGGATACACTATACCGTCGGTTTATACAATTCCTGTTAATAATTGGTGTGCAGCAGCACACTCATTTTTTACCAGCCTGGTGTTAATACTAACTGGCAGATACGAGCCGAATAGATCGCTCACCATTCACTACCCTCAACTCGCCATCATACCAATGCAATATCAAGCACCTGCTGCATGGTTTTCACATAATGAAACGTGATGCCTTTTATAAAATTGCCGTCAATTTCCTTTACATCTTTTTCATTAAGATAGCACATTAAAATTTCACGCAGGCCTGCACGTTTTGCCGCAAGCACTTTTTCTTTTATACCACCCACGGGTAGCACTTGGCCGCGCAATGTAATCTCACCCGTCATGGCGAGATACGGTTTTATTTTACGGCCTGTGAACGCAGATGCCAGTGAGCTCAGCATGGTAACGCCGGCGCTTGGGCCATCTTTCGGGACAGCACCTTCCGGCACATGTATATGAATGTTTTTCTTACTGAAAATAGATGGATCAATACCGTATTTTTTGGCATTAGCCTGCAGGTAACTAAAAGCCGTTGAAGCGCTTTCTTTCATAACATTGCCGAGATTACCTGTAAGTTTTAATTCGCCTTTGCCATCGCTTAAAATAGATTCAATAAAAAGAATATCACCGCCCACATACGTCCAGGCAAGGCCCACTGCCACGCCCGGCATATTAGCTGTTTTATAAATTTCATTGCTGTACTTCTGCGTGCCTAAAATCTTTTCAATATCGTTTAAAGATATAGTGGGCGAAACCCTGCCCCGCAATGAAAATTCTTTTGCCTTGTTGCGCATAATGGCCGCCAGTTGCCTGTCTAATTCACGCACCCCACTTTCCCTCGTATAGTTTTCTATTACCTTTTGTAAAACCTTATCGCTTATTTTAAGTTTGGATTTGCCTAAACCATGCGCCTCTTTTTGCTTGGGCATAAGATGGCGCTGTGCTATCTGAATTTTTTCTTCCACGGCGTAACCGCTCAGGTCAATTATTTCCAAACGGTCGCGCAGGGCAGGCTGTATGTTTTGAATATTATTGGCGGTGGCAATAAATAATACTTTACTCAGATCGTATTCCAGTTCAAGATAATTATCATAGAAAGTATTATTCTGTTCGGGGTCTAAGACTTCCAGCAAAGCAGAAGACGGATCGCCCCGGAAATCTGCGCCAACTTTATCAATTTCATCCAGCACCATTAAAGGGTTGGATGATTTTATTTTTCTTATGTTTTGAATGATGCGGCCGGGCATGGCGCCGATATAGGTTTTGCGGTGGCCGCGTATTTCACTTTCATCATGCAAACCACCTAAACTAACCCGCACATATTTTCTGCCAATGGCATGCGCAATGCTTTTACCCAGTGATGTTTTACCGATACCAGGTGCGCCGGTAAAGCAAAGTATCGGGCTTTTCATATCGCCTTTTAATTTAAGAACGGCGATATATTCAAGAATGCGTTCTTTAATTTTCTTCATGCCATAATGGTCTGCATCCAGCACTTTGGCGGCACGTTTCAGGTCGTAATTATCTTTTGTATATTCCTGCCATGGCAGGTCGAGTAATAAGTCGAGGTGATTATAAATAACAGAATAATCCGGTGTTGTAGGATGCATTCTTTCCAGCTTGGCGATATTGCTTTTAAACATTTCCCTCGCCGCCTCACTCCACTTTTTATTCTCCGCTTTTTTCTTCATTTCGGCAATTTCCCGTTCGTTGGTATCGCCGCCCAGTTCATCTTTAATGCTTTTTAACTGCTGCTGTAAAAAATATTCACGTTGCTGCTTATCAATCTCTGTGCGTGTTTTCGTGGTTACTTTATTTTTTAGTTCTGCAAACTGCAGTTCTTTATGTAACAATTCTATCAGCTTTTCTGCGCGTAATGTGAGATCGTCAATTTCAAGCAGGTTTTGTTTTTCAATAACATCACTGTTTAAATTACTGCATACAAAATTGATAAGAAAAGACGGGCTTTCTATATTCTTCAAAATAATAGCTGCTTCCGCCGGCATATTGGGTGAAATCTGTATTATCTGGGATGCGAGGTCTTTAATGGATGCAAGGTGTGCATCAAAATTTTCCTCAGGTGAAACCTCGTTTTCCGCTAAAACCTGGATGGAGGCTATATAGTAAGGTTCGGTTTGGGTAATGCTGGTTACGCTGAACCTTTTCTTTCCCTGGATAATAATAGTAGTGCCGCCATCTGGCATTT
>JAEWJV010000175.1 GCA_023386395.1 Bacteroidota bacterium | reverse complement strand
GTATGATGCAATGAACGGGCTTGTTTTATTGGGTGATGGAAAAGGAGGCTTTGTAACTCAGTCAATACTCCAGACCGGCATTTATATTCCCGGGAATGCGAAAGCATTAGTGAAATTAAGAGGCGCTGATCATCGTTATTGGATAGCCGCTTCGCAAAACCGCGGGCCGTTGGAATTATTTCAATTAAAGAAAAAACTTCAAAATTTTGTTAGCCTTAACCCGGATGATAAAATAATTTTTATTCACCTTAAAAACGGCGGTATAAGAAAGCAGGAAGTGTATCATGGCAATTCGTATTTATCGCAATCTTCCTTATTCATTGCAATAAACGACAGTGTTGATTCTATTGATATCATTAATAATAAAAATAGAAAACGAACCTTACAATTTAAATAAGCATAAAAATTTTTATGGCTATATTATTTTATGAAAAAAGGCTTTCAAATCGTTGCATTCTGTCTATAGTTTCTGCAAGCTCAATAGCAAAAGAAATACAAGAAACATTGGCTTTATATTTAACATGAGCAATCAATAAACAGCATAATCAGCAATAAAATGAATAAAGTGTACTGCACTGTACTGCACTTGGTTTAAAAATATAAAACTATCTTGCTTTATTCATATTTTATCAATTAATTTTTATGGTTAAAACATGGTTAGCAAGCCTTACAGCCCTTTCATTTTTTTTTGCAGCAAATGCACAATTGCCTGGTAATAAAAATTTATTTCAATTCGACAGTACTTCAACGCCCCGATGGGCAAGTTTTGAGAACCCGGGCGCTGAAAAAGGTAAAGCTGCTATGGAAAACCATGGTGCCAAAGGTCATCCTTCAGACGAGTTGAAATCCGGTGAAACAAAGGTTTTATTAAACACAAAAGGTGCAGGTATTATCAACAGGATCTGGATCACTATTGATGACCGTTCTCCTGAAATGCTACGTTCATTAAAACTTGAAATGTTTTGGGATAATACCTCAAAGCCTGCAGTAAGCGTGCCTTTCGGCGATTTCTTTGGAATTGGTTTAGGCAAAACAGCAACGTTTCATAATGCGCTGTTTGTAAACCCTGAAGGACGTTCATTCATCTGCTATATCCCAATGCCTTTTAAAACATCGGCGCGCATACAGGTAACCAACGAAAGCCATAAAAGATTGCCGCATATTTTTTATGATGTGGATTTTCAGCAAAGGCCATGGCGCAACGATAATTTATATTTTCATGCATATTGGCACCGCGACACAGCAACAAAGCTTGCGCAAGACTTTGAATTATTGCCGCAGGTAAAAGGCAAAGGAAGGTATCTTGGCGTGAATGTTGGCGTATTTGCCAACCCAGCTTATGAAAACCATTGGTGGGGAGAGGGCGAAGTGAAAATGTACTTGGATGGTGATACAAATTATCCAACATTATCAGGCACCGGCACTGAAGATTATATTGGAACAGGCTGGGGACAGGGAGAATTTTATAATGATTATGCAGGTTCTCTGTACGCCAATAAAGACGGCGACGGCGGCTGGTGTTTTTATCGGTTTCATATTCCCGACCCGATATTTTTTAAGAGCGATATAAAGGTTGTATTGCCTGAAATGGGCAGTAATAAAAAAGAATTGGTTGCAGCTTTGCAGGCAAAAGGGGTTCCCCTAATACCTGTTACGATTGATGATCAGCAGGATTATCCCAAGCCCTTATACACACCCGGCAAGGTCGTGAACCTTAACGATACAACTTTACCAGAATGTTACATAATGTTTTACAGGAGTGATGATGTATCCGCAACCGCTTAATTTTATCTTGACAAACCGGTGAATAACCTGCCGCCATTACAACCGCAATCAGTCAGAACTTATAAATTGAAAAAGGAAGAATAAGTGCACGCAATAGTTATACCCGTTAAGCTTCGTTGTGCAGATCTTGAACTGAATAAGGCTATTCGTTCAAGGCGATAAGATTAACCCCACGTTTATTGTAATCCCCTTTTTAAACCAGATTATATTACGCTTCCGGTAAAATATATAGTAAGAATATTTTAATGGCTTATAATGTTTTTCTGATAATCATTTTACAGGGGTTCTTAACCTTTTGATGCAGCCGCTTTTTTATCATCTCCCCTGCTGTTCTGCCCATGCTTTCAAAATCGGTTGTAAGCACTGTTATTCCGTTTGCAAGAATTTCTTTCATCGGGGTTTCATCATAACTTATCAGGCCTACATCCTTGCCCGGTTTCCATTTGTTCCTGTTGCAAACCTTGATAAATTCAATTAAATCAGCATCTGAAAAAATAATGTAAGCATTGCCCTGTCTTATATCTTTTTGATTGAACTGACCTGATAATTTATGCCTGATACGATTAACGGTACAAAACCTTATAAAGCCCTTTATTATTTCTGGGGGCACATGCTGAAACTGCTTATTACCTTGTATAAGGGATAATGATTTATATCTTTTAATACGGCCAAGCACACAGGATAATGCCTCTATCACATCATTTTCAAAATCCTGGTAAACCGCCATAAAATTTCCTTCAAGCCTTGCAACATTCTTATCTATCAATAGCAGTTTATGAGAAGGTATCTGCTTCAATATGCCCGATACGTCTTTATCAAAATGGGGCATCACTACATAAAAATTATACTTGCCGGTGTTGGTTTTTATGAGCCATTCAAACTGGCTGATATCATAATGATGAAAAAAGATACTGCACGAGGCATCTGCCGGCAAAGAAGATTTAAATGCTTTATACAGTGTTTCTTTATAGGCGTTCATGGTATCGAACAATACAAAGATGTTCAACTTTATTTTGACCTTTTCAGAAGCAATGAAAAAACCCTTCCCATGCTGCGATCGAACGATCCCTCTCTCTTTTAAAATATAATAGGCTTTGGCAATTGTAACCTTAGCTGCCGACTGGGATGTTGCAAGTTCCGTTATGGAAGGCAGTTGCTCTCCCTTCTTCAGCCTGCCTCTTTGAATATTGTCAATGATGCCGTCTATAATTTGCATGTACTTGGGAGATTCAGATGCGTGCGTTATCCGGATCAGGTTGTCCATTCAATTTTTTTTTTACGATATTATATGCCTGATGTAAAAATGCAATATACGCATCATTGGTGCCATGCAGGCAATAGCAATATGGCATTACCACTTCAGGAAATTGTTGCTCTTTACTGCAGCAACAAACAACAACTTAATGTGAGCTTAAATAAAGCTTAAACAAAAAGCTAATTTATGGACTTGTTCATGTATAACTTTACTGTACTGTACCGCCATTAAGTGTCAATCCAAATTAACCCGGATATATTTTACACCGCCCGCTTCCACTTCAAAATCCGCATATTCTGACTGCTCCACCACAGACCGCCGGAAAGGTGTGGCTTTATCGTTTACATATACAGCATTTATTTTCGCATTGGGCGGAAGCAATATATGAAACAGCATTTCATTTCCGCTGGTAGTAGCCGTAATATTCATCTGTTTATTGGCTTTGTTAAAACGATACCGGTAACTGGCATACCCTTTTGAAGCGGCATAACGAACTACAACATTTACCGAATCTGATGTTGTGGTTGCCCAGCGCGGTGCTATAACCACTTTATTAAAGATCGTTGCTTTTGGTGCATCTTTCACACCGGCAAGCCCTTCCACCATTGCTGCCATATTGGTTGCAGCCGCCCAGTCGTCGGGCCCTCCGAATGAAACGGGGTTCACCGGCACATAGTGTTTTTGATTGGATAAGGTAATGGCAAACACCGCGTAAACATTATCATTCCTGGAGGCAGAAAGCACAATACTTTTAATTTTTTTACCGGGATACGGATTGTCAACAGCACACCAGCTTACACCTACACCTTCACTAACGTCGTTTTTCCCATACCAGGCAATACCGGAATAATCGGTTTTTAATTCAGGAAACCACCAATACACAAGCTGCTTTCCCATCATCATATAATTAAGATAATGACTGCCATCCTCATATAAAATGGTAACTGCGCCGGCAACGTTTTCCGATGAGGGTTTACTTGCCGTATGCATCAGGTAAATACAAGCAGCTGTATCGTTAACAGGCACTTCAACGGATGCCGGAAATTCCTTTTGGCCGGAAACCGCAATTACGGAGTTGCGATTATTAGAAGCAGGATCAATCACATTGAATTGTATACTGTCTAACAAAAGCTCACCGGTTGGCAGGTTATGAAGATCATCTCCGCGCCTGCCGCTATGCATCCAGGGATGTATGGCCGCTGTATCTGTATTCGAAATGTCCATGTTTGCATACCTGCGGATATTAACCGTAGTATAAACAGGTGACGGCGGTGGCGGCAAGATGCTGCCAGTGTAAGCGAAAGAAATCCTGTTACCATATTTCCTGCCTAATTCAAATACGCGGTTTAAAATATCCGTTGCATAATTCTCGTATCCATTTTCATAAGCACCGCGGGCAAGTTCTCCGGCATTGTGCGCCCCAACGCCCCCATTCATGTATTGCCATATAGCGTCATGCTGCGCAAAGCCTTTTTGAAAAGGTGGATAAATTGCATACCACTCGCCGGGAGATCCTGCAGGGAGGTGATGCTTTAAGTTAATGTATGTTTCAATGATAGCCTTACTTTGCTCATGTGTAATATTCCTGTTTATTGAATAAGTATTGGATTGTGCAATTTGCTTTTTTTCATCAACACCAAGCTTGCGGTGTACCGACGTGTCTTCGTCGATAAAATGGGTGAAGAATTTCCCGTTCCATGCGAGTTTATTCAGCCGCTCATTTATCTCATTACCGCGTTGCCTGTACTTTGCGGCATCAGATGAATCGCCGGTGAAATCAAGCATTTCCGCCAATTGGTAGCAAGCCGTTATATAACCCGTATTGTCACCAAAAAATACCCCGAATTTCGTTTTCTGCGGATCAATTATCATGGAATTGGTAATACCAATATCAGGCATATATTCATCTTCCACAGCAAAGTCCCAGCTATCGATTGTATAAGCCCTTTTCAATAA
>JAEWJV010000174.1 GCA_023386395.1 Bacteroidota bacterium | reverse complement strand
GCCTGGCACCGTACTTAGGCGTAAAGCCTGTTAATGCAAGATGTTTTTTGGCTTCATCAGAAATTTGAAATTTAATGCCCTGTTTATCTAATGCTTCCAACAGGTTTTTCATTTGAATTTCAAATATGCGAACGATGCTTTTTTCGCTGATAGGTGCAAAAGGAACTATTTCAGTTAAGCGTGCTAAAAATTCCGGCCGGAAATATTTGGTCATGATTTCCATAAGCTTGTTGGAAGATGGTATTTTATCTTTTTCAAACTCACCTGCAATCCATTCGCTGCCAATATTGGAAGTGAATATGATAATTGAATTAGAGAAATCGCCTTCTTTGCCGAGCCTGTCGTGCATGTGGCCTTCATCCAATATTTGCAGAAAAGTATCAAACACTGATGGATGCGCTTTTTCTATTTCATCAAATAATAAAACAGAGTAAGGTTTTTGTCGGATTTTATTTACGAGCATGCCTCCTTCTTCGTAACCAACATAACCGGGAGGCGCGCCATACAGTAAGGCTGCTGAATGTTCTTCTTTAAACTCGCTCATATCAAATCTTATCATCGCCTTTTCATCATTAAACAGAAATTCTGCAACAGATTTTGCAAGCTCTGTTTTACCAGTGCCTGTAGGGCCAAGAAAAAAGAAAGAACCAATAGGCTGGCCTTTTTTATTAAGCCCGCTCCTCGATTCCAACACGGCTGCAGCAATAGCTTTTACTGCATGGTCCTGCCCTACTACTCTTTTCTTCAAATAGTCATCCATATTCATCAGGCGCTCTTTTTCCAGCGCCTGTATTTTGCCCAGCGGAATGCCTGTTTTATAAGAAATAACAGAAGCAATATCTTCTTTGGTTACTGAATCTTTTTTCTCATCGGTAAGCAACAACAACCTGTCAAAGCTTTGAGAAAGAAAACTTTCAAATTGTTCCGCTGTTTCAAACTTATCGGTTTGGGCAGGCTCTTCCAGTTTGCCCAATAAAACAGGACTTATTTTATTTTGCAATACACTATTCAGCCATTTATATTCTGCAAATAATTCATGTTCCGGTTGTTTATCTTTTCCTGCTTTTAATTTTTCAAATTCAGCTTTTAAGTCCCCGAGTTCTTTTTTATTGGTATCAACCATTAATTTAATAGCCGCCATTGTTCTGTCTAAAAGATCAATAGCCACATCCGGCAATCTCCGGTCGCGTAAATAACGTTTGGATAAGCGAACACTTTCCTTAATTGCTTCGGGTTCTACTTTTAGCTGGTGATGCTTTTCAAAATTCGGTGCAAGTTTGGCCAGCATTTTTTCAGCGGCAACCACATCCGGCTCACCCACATTCAAAGCCTCAAAACGGCGTGTAAAGGCGGGATCACTTTCAATGTATTTTCTATATTCATCATTGGTAGTGGCACCAATCACCGTTATCTCACCTCTCGCCAGTTCAGGCTTTAAAAGATTGGCAGCGCCACTGCCAATACCACCACCGCCTTTATTATCGAGCAGTATATGTATTTCATCAATAAACAGTATAGCTTTTGGAAATTGCTTTATTTCTTTCAGTATATTTTTTAACCTGTCTTCTATCTCACCTTTATACGAAGCGCCGGCAATAAGTGCACCGAGATCGAGTTCAAACAGTAAAGAATCTGCAAGCTGAGCAGGCACTTTATCGTTTACTATATCCAATGCAAAACCATCAATCAATGCGGTTTTGCCAACACCGGCTTCGCCTGTTATAATTACATTTGGTTTTGTTCTGCGGCCAAGAATTTCAATCATCATTCTTGTTTCTTTGTCCCTTCCGATGATCGGGTCTGTTTTACCTTCTTTAGCCAGTGCGGTACGTTCAATACAATATTTATACAATGCACCGGAAGATGCATTGGCCTTGTTGTCTGCTGATGGCTTTACCGCATTCTGTATGCCATCATCTTTAAAATAAACATCCAGTATTTCTTTCTCCTTTACAGGAAACGATTTGAGTTGTTCTGATGTAAAAGCAACACCTGGCTTTGCCAGCGCTGCCAGTGTGGCTATAGGCGTAATATTGTCTAATCCCATTTTCATACGCACATTATCCGCTTCTTCAAAAGCTTGTTTAATGCCGTCATCGCCCTTTATATTTTCTCTGGTTTTGGCAGCTTTTGGAGCATCTTCTATATGCACTTCGGCCCATTCCATAATATATCCGGTGTCTTTACCGATTGAATCAATAAAATCTTTTAAGCCAACATCTTTATGCAGCATTGCCCTTAATAAATGTGCGGGGTAAAAGAAATCGTTGTGGTATTCTTTGGCTAAAGACTGTGCTATTTCAACAGCCGTTTTCATTGATTCATTCAAAGCAATTGTTGACATTATACTGTTTTTCTTATCGGTTTATAATAGGATTATCAGCATAACTTAATCGCTAAAAACTGCACAATGGAAACGAGACTATGCTGGGGCGGCAAATCATATTGCATTGATAAGGGCTATCAGGGAATATTGTAACAGGTCGTTCGAAAATATGTATTAGCAAATTCCATAACTATATAAGTCATGTAAGATTGTGTTAGCTGCTTTACAGTAATGTATTTATAAACATTAAAATAATGTTCGTGTTTTCGATAACATCATAATTACGACAATTAAAGAAACTTTTTCGTGAGCATTGTTTACTATAAAACACCACTGGCCTTTGGGGCAGTTATTGAAGGAAAAGAATTGCCGGTATGCGATCTGCTTACATCAGTAACAAAAAATCTTGAACTAATTATTACCACAAGGTTTGGCGAGCACAGGAGCGACCCGACTTTTGGTTGTGAAATATGGGACCTGGATTTTGAACTGATTGTAAGCGCAAGGCTTTGGGAAGAAAAATTGCGCCAGTCTTTACTAAAATCAATAAGCACACATGAAAGCCGGCTATCGGATATAGATATAAGCGTTGCCATAACTGATATGGAAAAGTTTAACGGTATAAAACAATTTGTTGAAATAAAGAAACGGGTTGAAATTGAAATTCATGGAACACTTCATAAAACGGGCGAGCCTGTGCACTTTAGAACCAATTTATTTTTAAGCCCGCTTTCAGTTGATTAAAACCTATAAGCATGCCTTCTGAATTTGATGCCTCAAAAGAAATGATTAAAACCAGGATGCTTAAGCATGCGCTTAACTACTGGAATATAAAAAACAGCGATGATCTTGATCCTGCTGTAAAACTGATTCTTGAAGCTTTATCCACAGAGCTGTATAGTCTTGGCAATGAAATAAAAGATTCACAGGTGAGAATACTTGAGAAAGTTTCAAACCTGATGGCGCCGGACTTTTTAACCTGCCCCAATCCTGCGCATGCCATTATGCATGCCTTACCTGTTGAACCTGCCGAGATACTGCCTAATACCACTAATTTTTATACGCAGAAAAAAATATCATCCAAACAGGATGAAGTACTGGACACCTCGCTTGAAGTATATTTTACACCGGTTGATGCCGTGTCATTATTCGATGCACAGGTTTCATACATGGCCACGCCTGAACACTTATATGCCTGCAATACCACAGCAGGCAGGCAGCTTATAGCGCAAAGCAGGCAGAAGCAAACGGAAAAAAATACACTTTGGATAGGCTTAAAGATCAATCCAAAACTCACAAACATTCATAACCTCTTCTTTTATTTTGATCTGAAAAATATTGAACCCAGACTTGCCGGGCGTATTTACCAGCTTTTACCTATTACAAAATGGTATATTGGGGATATTGAAATTGATGTGGAACGAACGCTGAAATACGCTGAAAAGGAGCGCAGTACAAATGCTTATGAAAACATTTTTCTTGAATACGATATACTATCCCTGCTGGAAAAAGATATAAAGCATTATTATAACCAGCGCTTCGTTACAATAACGGATACAAAGCTTAAAAACATTAATGCCGGCACATCTGCTTACCCGCCATCATTCAGCAATAATTTTTCAGAAAATGATCTGCAGCAGTTAACGGAGAAGCTGCTTTGGATAAAAGTTGTTTTCCCTGCAGCTATGCTGCCTGAATATTTTGATGAGATGCAGGTTTACACCAATGCATTCCCGGTTATAAACCGGCAGCTAAATGATTTAAAGTTCAGGTTGAAAGGCGGCAGCAATATTGTACCACTTAAAACAAACGGGGTTGACCAATTCCTGTCAGTTCATTCGCTTACAGATAATACGCATACTTATAAACCAGTGCCTTATAAAAAAACCGACGAAGATGAATATGGCAC
>JAEWJV010000184.1 GCA_023386395.1 Bacteroidota bacterium | reverse complement strand
TTATTAATATCAACAAATACAGCTCCGGTGCTCCACATGCTATCTTGTTTCATGCCGCAGCTTGCGGAAATATCTTCAAATTTAAAATCGCCCTGATTAAGGTATAATTTGTTTTCGCCCTGATTTGATGTTAAGAAAACATCGGCCAAGCCATCGTTATTAATATCACCGGTTGCTACGCCGCCACCATTGTAGAAATTACGGAAAGAAAAACCGTTTTCATAATTACCATCAACTATTGTATTATTAAAATTGATACCTGAGTTTTCGGTCAGGCTAAACAGTTGTTCAGCATGTTTTTCTTTGCAGGAAAGAAGAAAAAAAAATGATAGAAAAAAAAATGTTGGAAATAATCTCATACAGAAGACAGGTTATTTGGGAAAGTTTTATCTTAAATATAAAAATTGCAGGCTCAATATTGAATTTATATTTTACTTACCATGCGTATGATGTGCAGCGTTCATATCCATCATATTCTTGTTGTTCCCGTTGTGCTGCTTTTCAAAATCAAACGCTTTTAATTGAATGGTTTCAATTACGTTGCTGCCTTCTTTTATTTTTAAAAACTGGCAGGGCTTAATATTTTTAAAAACCTGTGTTTTGTTTGTAGCTGGCCATGTTATGGCTATTTCATCAATTATGGTTGCCTGCCCAATGCCAATTTCCCTGCGCAAAGGAGAACAGCCAAAGCTACCTCCTGAATTTTCATCCCTGTAAATACTTCGTTTTATTCCATTTTCTTTAAATGATATTTTTATTCTTGCGCCTATTGCCGAACGGTTACTTTTTGTTCCCTCCAACGACAAGCTTATCCACTTGTTATTATTCTGACCGGGATTAAGATAAAACGAGTTGTAATAAACATCACCTGCATAAGCGCCGCCTATTTCTTCAAAAATATCCTGGTCACCATCGTTATCCAGGTCGGCAAAAGATACACCATGTCCTTTTTGTAAATTACCAACCCGTGCAGCCGTAGTTATATCTACAAATTTTTTGCCTTGCATATTTTTAAAAAGCTTATTGGGCACAAGGGACTTGTAATCCGGATTGCCTGTTCCCAAATACATATCAAGATAACCATCGTTATCTATGTCGCCGAAGTTTGAGCCCATGGCAAATACAGATTTATCAAGCCCTGCTTCAACACTTACGTTAGTAAAAGTTCCATCATGATTATTATGATAGAGATACATTTGGCTGGCATCCGGCAAAGGTTTTCCTAAAGCTTCTGCTGCGGTTGTATAAGCAATAGGGTAATTGTCGCAATCATATCCGCAAACAAAAATATCAAACCAGCCATCATTATCATAATCCCAAAACCAAGTGGGAAAGGTTTTTACATATATATCATCCAGGCCGGCCTGTTGTGTTGCATTTGCAAAATGCACTGCTCCGTTTTGCACGCCTTCATTCTTAAGCAATAGCCTCATCCCATTGTATGTTGAAATAAAAATATCCTGCCATCCATCGTTGTTATAATCTGCCGAGGCTACTCCTTTTACATAACCAACAACATCACAGCCTGCCTGTTTTGCGAGATTAGTAAATGTACCATCGCCATTACTCATATATAATTCGCAAGGCCGGGGATCATGAGAATCAGTTGTTTCGTTGCCAATAAACAAATCAAGCCATCCATCGTTATTAAAATCTTTCCAGACGGCAGTTTGTGTAGAATGAAAAGACAACAGGCCGCTTTGAATGGTAACATCAGTAAAGGTTCCGTCGCCATTATTACGCAGTAAAGAGTTAGGCTGTTTACCATACTCACCGGAAAGCCAGCCGCCACGCAAAACCAATATGTCTGTATAACCATCGTTGTTATAATCAGCCTGTACCATATTTAATCCGCCTGTAAATTTTTTCAGGCCTGATTGTGTCGTTACATCTGTAAAACTGCCATTGGCATTATTTTTAAAAAAATGCATGAACCCTTTTCCTAACCTTAAATCAGAAGTTATTATATCCAAATAACCATCATTATTAAAATCATCAACAATAGCGCCGCCTGCATCATTTTCAGTATCGAAATTAAAATCCGAAGCCACATCAATAAATGGCTTCACTGTGATGCCTGAAGTATCTTTGCCAAGATCTGGTATAAGAAATGCTTTGGGTACTTTTGCAGGATATTTACCTAATGTCATATAAGCGATATTTAACACCCATCTTGAAGACAAATCATCAGGGTTTCTGGCGAGTACTTCTTTATATAATTCAATAGCTTTTTGTGAGCCCATTTCATCATGGTGCAGGCCCAGTCCCTGCAGGGGGAATATACATGACTCTGCCATGTGATGATTGATGCAATTGGTGCGCTCACCGTAACGCATATAAGCAAGCGCATAATCCGGGAGCATTTGCTTATATACTTCCGTTCCCTTTAATTTTGGAACAGCGGCTATATTAGAAAAAGTTTCTATCGCTTCTTTTTCGCGGCCAAGCTGTAACAGCACCCCACCTTTATAGTATTCCATTCCTGCTTTACGGTACACATTTGTATCTGCCCTTTCAATCTCTTTATTAAAATAAGTTAATTGAGATTGGGGTGAATAGGGATTGTCATTCCCGTATTTTTTTGTAATACTATCTAATATCACCAGCATCTTTTCTTCGCCTGCTTTATCTTCAGCCAGTTTATTTTCCTGCTGTTTACATGAAACAGCTACAATAATTATGATAATTAACAATGTGATATTTCTCATCTGAAGGCGATAAAATTTATAGCGTTGTCGCATTACAGGCATTCATTTCAGAAGTTACTAAAATTTATCAGCCCATACTCCACAAACAGGATAATTTACCTTATTAAAATCACCCATCCTGTTTTTGTAAAAGTAGTTTTATTATCCAATGACTTCATTACAATAACATAAATATATGTACCAGCGGCGGCAGGGTATTCTTTGTTCATTCCATTCCAGCCTTCATTTATATTTTTAGTTTCAAATATCCTCTTTCCCCACCTGTCGTAAATGGAAAAGCTTATTAAGCTATTATGGTTTTGGCTGGGTATTTTAAAAAAATCGTTCAAGCCGTCTCTGTTTGGCGTAAATGCATTAGGCATGTAAATTTCAAACCGGCATTCTTTAAAAATCTTAACGGTATCAGCCTGCACCCCACATTCATTTTTTATTTGCAACATATAATCACCGGGTTGCTTTACTACATATTTATAGCTGGATGTATTAACTCCATTCCAGGTATATGTATTATAACCTTGTGCAGCCTTTAATACAACTGAATCCCTTTCACCCAAACATGTGTCGGCGCCAAGCCTTGCCACAGGCGTAAAATTGAAGACGACGCTTTGGTAAACAATGCTGTCGCAGCCTTTTGCTGTTTTATAAGTAGTTGTATATATGCCGGAATTTTTTATGGTGTCTTTGTTTGGCAAAATGTAAGAATATATATCGCATAGCTTTACTTCATCTGCAGTATCGGTAACGTCGCTGCAGCATGCAATGCGGCATGAGCTGCTGCTTTGCATGGTATAATTATATACACCGGGTAAAGAAAGATTACCAAATGTGCTCGGTGTTTGATCAAATTTTATATTTAGAGCCTGCATGAAAAAAGAGCCTGTAATATCTTTCTGCAATATAGAAGAAGCGCTTTCAATGCATGGTACATTCCCTTCATTATCAGTTTTAATAAGCTTAGGATCTCTGCTCCCACCATTATTGGTATTGCAAAACCAATAATTGCCGGCATTTGTGTGCAAAATGCTTTTCGTTTCCTGGCCCCGGCCAACTAATGCATATCCTTTTTGCCATACAATGCCACCTTGCGCATTTATATTTACCAGATAAGGTGCATCACCATCATCCATTAAAATCAGCCGGCCGCCATTGCCCGATTCTGCAACGGAAGATGCATATATAGGAGGTAAAAGATTGGCATAAGAAAGAACCTTTTTTAATATACCTGATTCGTCTATAGTAAAATTCAATACCTCATTGGTTTTACGTAAGCCGCTTTGCACCGCTGATGCGGCATAAGAAGTTATAAAACTAATACTGCGATCCGGCAATTCAGTTATGTTTACTATATCTCCTAAGAAAGTCTGGCTAAGAGAAAGTGTGTCTCTGCCAAGGAAAAACTTATTCCATAACATTTCTCCCGTTTTACTATCGAGGTAGTTAAAATAGTAGCCTTTTCTTTGATAGGGATGATCTTCATCCATTACATTAGCATTACCACCAAAAACAATATTCCCATTGCCTAACACTTTTAATTTGGCATCGCCAAAACCTGTATTGACCGACGGTGAATTTAATATGGAAGTCCATATAACATTTCCTTCTTTATTTATGCGCATCACAACAACATATTGCCTAACAGAAAAGGAATTGATGGACAAAATAAAATCTCCATCTTTCGTTTTATCGATGTTAGTTATGTTTGAGAACTCGAATTGCCTGATTCTGTTTGAAAGTATTTTAGACCAAAGGATATTTCCATATTTATCAATTTTCAGCAACAACCCATATTCTGAAAGATGCGCCAGGGGCCACACCGTAGTATCCACATCCCCAATATTTCCTGTAATTAAGTAATTACCATTATCTGCGGCAATGATATTAGTAAAATTGAGAAAATTAAATGCTGGTGTATAGTATTGTTTGCTCCAAAGCACAGTGCCCTGTGCAGAATATTTGGTAAGCCATCCACCCTGAAGTAAAGAATTATATCGAAAAACATTTCCGGCAGCTAATATTTCATTTTCTGGTGTGGAAATAGTTGCAACTATGTTCTGAACCGTACTTGTATTAAGGTTTATGTTGAAATAATCATCCACGCAAACCTGGGTGTATGCAACCTGTGTCTGCAATGCAAAAGCTAAATAAACAAGCGTTATAATGCTTAATGATTTTTTATGGCAGTTACATTTGGCAAACATCTGTATAAAGATA
The DNA here is from genome assembly GCA_023386395.1 of Bacteroidota bacterium. Lineage (GTDB taxonomy): Bacteria > Bacteroidota > Bacteroidia > Chitinophagales > Chitinophagaceae > Parafilimonas. The sequence goes on along the minus strand of JAEWJV010000184.1, from coordinate 3,435 downwards.
TGCTGACAAGAATATTCAATGATTAAAAGAGCATGAATACATAAAGTTTTTTAAAAAAGATTTATAGTTTTATCTCATTATCCTACAATGCTGTATGTTGCATAACATGAAGAAATGGATGGCTGCTATTCTTATTATTTTCCTGCTTTTTTTAATAATCATATATTTTCTTTTTCCTCCCCAATTCACAGTGTCAAACACTATTTTGCTAAAGGCTAATCCCAACAGCATTTACAGATGCTTATCGAATGAAGCTAAATGGGAAAAAATTTTGGAGGAAGATGTTGCTAACAGCCCCAACCAAAAAATTAAAACAGGGCAGAAACTGATGGGCAGCATAGAGGTACAGATAAAAGATAAAGGCTCATCGTTTCCGGGGCTAATTGAGATATTAGCGCTAAACAACGATTCTGCTGCAATAAAATGGACGCTAAATGTTGAAGGTGGACCGAACCTGTTGAAAAAAATTCAGCATTATTTTATTGCAAAAAATTTAAAAAATTCTACTGCAGAAATACTCAGCAGCATGAAAAAATTTCTTGAAAAAGAAGAAAACATTTATGATATTAAAGTGCAAATAGTGAACATTAAAGACACTTTATTGATAGCTATAAAAACAACTTCAAAAAACTATCCTGATTTGCAGGAGGTTTACGATCGTATTGATAACCTTCAAAACTATGCAGCAGCTAATGGAGCCCGGCAAACAGGCTACCCCATGTTAAGTGTAAGAACCGGAGATAGCCTAAATTTTGAAATAATTACAGGACTTCCCATTAACAAAAATCTTAAGGGCGGCGGAATAATTTTGCACAAAGAAATGCCTTCAACAGGAAGAATGCTTGCCACGAATGAAATTAAAGGCGGCCCTTACACTATCAGGAAGGCATTTAATAATCTTGAAGATTTCTTTGAAGATCATAAATTCATATCTCCTGCTGTTCCTTTTGAATCTCTTATCACCAATCGCATGCAGGAAAAAGATACAAGCAGATGGGTAACGCAAATATATTACCCGGTATATTAATTAAAAAAGCTGCACCGGGAATCGGTACAGCTTTTCAAAAAAGATTGTATGCACTAATATCCCGGGTTTTGCTCCAGATTAGGGTTCACCGCTAACTGGTTGCTTGGTATCGGGAATAGTATATTTTTGGGATCATCCGTAGGCTTTTCCTGCCATGGTTCAAGAAATTTTCCAAAGCGGACAAGGTCCTCCCTTCTCCAGCCTTCCCAATACATTTCTCTTCCTCTTTCATCTAATAAGTTATCCAAAGTAAGTGAGCCAAGGTTAGCCACACCACGTGCAGCCCTTATATCATTCACAATTTTTATGGCATCAGCATCCTTTCCTGTTCTGAGCAAAGCTTCTGCTTTCATTAATAACACATCAGCATACCTCAGTAATGCCCAGTCATTATCACTTGCCTGGTTTTCATGCGAAGCAGTACCTCCGCTATATGCATAATCATACCCATATTTATCAACTCTTATACCGGTTACTTCGAGATTATTACCGGGTTCTCTCAAATGCACTTCAGGCGTAAAGATCAATGGATTTCCTTTTCTGTCCTGTAAGGCAACATCTGTTCTGAGATTATATTGCTGGCCTGCAAGAAAGCCAACATTTACCCTTTTGCCAGGATTAGGTAAAGCTCCAGGGTAATCGTAATACTTACCGCGCCTTTCATCATTAGCATCAAACTTGTCATAAAAATCAGATAGGGTGGCAAATCCATTCCAGCCGCCTGGTTCCATACTATAGTGCGCTATCTGAAACCAGTTGTTTGCAACGCCTGTTGTACGATCAGAACCGTTCTGGCTAAAGAATGTAAAAATGTTTTCGGTAGAAACTGCATCATTATTAGGTGCAAAATTGTCGAAATAGCTATTGATTTTTACCGCATATTTACCACTACCGATAATTTGGTCCGCAAGGGTAATCACCTGGTTCATATCATCAGCTGAAAAGCTTGGATTTGTTCTGTTATCTGCACTATCAGCAAAAACGCCATAATTCAAATAAACTTTCATTAACAATGCCCTTGCTGCATTTTTACTGGCTTTGTAAGCCGGTGCATTATCAGGAAGATCGTTCATGGCCGCATTTAGTTCGCTTATGATAAAATCAGCTGCACCCGCACCTTTAAGCGTTACGGGATCAATCCTGTAGTCAGAAAGATTTTCTCTATAAGGCACCTGGTTCCAGCCATCTAAAACAGAAAAAATACTTAATGCCCTTAAAAAACGGGCTTCGGCAGCCTGTTCGGCGGAAGGGCTGTTTTGCAAAACATTAGATGCTGCAAACTGGGCGCTTAATAAATCGCTGAAAGCTCCGGAAATCAATGCGTGGTCTGCATTCCAGGTATGTGCATGTAAAGCCCGCCATTGCCCATTATCATCCCAGTCTCCTCCACGGGTGGGCCCGATTAATTCGTCAGTAGTATGTTCCTGTAAATGCCAGAAATTTCCCGCAATGTAAGTACCATTAATATTATTATAGGCCGAAGTAAGAAGGTCTGCTGCCGAAACGGCACCGCCTTCATCTTCTTCCAATGAGCTCCTGAATTGCTCATCCAGTTTTGTGCAGGAAAAAGCAAAAGGGATTAAAAATAATAAGAAGAATATTTTGATGGATTTCATAAAAATCTTTTTATGTATTATAATGAAAAGTTTACTCCTAAAAGAATTGTTCTTGCAGAAGGATAAGGGATATAGTCAACACCTAAAGATGGAATTCCGTTAACCGAACCATCTGTGTTTACTTCAGGATCGAAGCCTGAATATTTAGTTAGAACAAACAGGTTTTGCCCTGTAAGAGAAATATTCAGGTTTTTGATAACTTTTCCAATGTTGCCTACGTTATATATTAAACTGGCATTTGCCATTTTAAGATAATTTCCTTTTTCTAAAAAGCGATCAGAAGGAGCCGCAGCATCTGAAGTACTTTCATCAGAACTTTTTGCTACATCATAAGCAGTTTTAGCCAGGTTTCTGCTTCCCAGGTTAGAAATAGCCAATACAGTCGCTGCAGTATTATTAAATAAATACTGACCAAAAGCACCATTCATGTTAATAACAGCAGAAAACTTTTTATAAGTGATATCGGTGGATAAGCCAAGCAACATTTTAGGGTTCGGGCTTCCTAAGTAAAACTTGTTGGCTGCAGGATCACCACCTTCATAAGTGCTTAAACCTGTGCTTTTATCTATTCCTGTCCATTTTCCAAGGTACCATACATCCAATGGTTGTCCGCTTATTACTCTTTGGCCACGCACATTTGTAAAACCCTGTCCTTGTAAATTACCTGTTTCATAGAAACCAACGAGTCCTTGAACTACATTGCTTAAGAAAGAAGCATTGCCCGTAATATTCCAATTGAGATCTTTTTGCCTGATAACATTTCCTGTTAAGGATAATTCAAGTCCTTTATTC
>JAEWJV010000129.1 GCA_023386395.1 Bacteroidota bacterium | reverse complement strand
TTAACCGCACAGCCTGCACTATACTTTTGTTTATACTTTAAAACCTGTTGTCTTGCCGTTGTTGTATCAACAGTATTTTTATTGTGACTGAAAAACAGGTATCCTTCAAATATAATGGCGGCAATAGCAACAATAAGCAGTTTCATAACAGTGTTTTAGCATTATAAATTTATGAATTAGCAAGTAAAAACACTAATAATTCAGGAACCTGATACCTTCTGCCTGAATTATGGGCGTTTATACGGGAATAAAAATAATCTTACATTTCAGCGGCGTTAATCCTGCACCGCCTTATTCAAAAAAATAATAAGCGGGTACAAAGCCTCAAAAGCTTTTATAACGGATGTTTCAAATTTTTTATCAGTTAATTGCTCATCACTTAAAGGTGACGTGGCAACAACGCTTTTCAGCTTTATAAATTCAATAGCGGGATTATTTTCATCATAACCTTTTGGCGGTCTTGTTAAACTCCATTCACTATCGTTGCTGATACCTTTTGTATAATCCACTTTAAATTTTTTATTATTGATGATGCTTTTAAACTCATCAAAATTGTAATCTATTTCCTGCCGCACTTTTTTCAGCATATCGGTATCGGGCTGGTAAATGCCACCGCCAACAAAACTCCCGCCCGGCTGCAGGTGCAGGTAATAACCGCCCGTATTACTTTTCTTGCCACCGGCATTTATGTAAGCACCAAAATTGGTTTTATAGGGCGATTTATCCTTGCTGAAACGTATATCACGATTAATTCTGAACAGGCAATCTTTTGGCGCAAGCGATACCAAGGTTGTATCAGTTTTTGAGAACCCTGATAATATAGTTTGAAGCGAAGCCGTAAAATCTTCTTTGGCCGCTTCATATTTTTTTCTGTTCGCATCAAACCATTCCTTAGTATTATTTTTTGCGAGTTGCTTTAGAAATTGAAGTGTTGATGTTTGTAGCATAGTGTATATTAAGTTGAATAGTTGATAAGTTGATTGGCTCAACCAACCTGACAGGCCTTTTGCAGGACATGACAACATGCATTCACGTTTGACGATTCACGTTTGACGTAGTTAAGCTCCTGAATATATCTTCCAGGTTATTGCCTTCCGTTTGTAAGGAAGTTATGTCGAGCTGCCCTGCAACAGCGAATTCAAGCAGTTGCCTGCGCAGCTCATTGGTGTCGTTGGTGGATATCTTAAAGCTATTATCATTTACTGCAACAACGTGTTTGGCGCCGGGCAAATCTTCGAGCTGCGCTTTATTGATCTTTGTTGAAAAGCTTACTGCAATACTGTTTGACTGCATATTTTGCTTGAGTGCCTCCACGCTGCTGTCGGCAACAAGCTGGCCTTTGTTAATAATGATAACCCTGTCGCAGATGGCCTGTACCTCCTGCAAAATATGCGAAGAAAATAATACGGTTTTATTCCGGCCCTGTTCTTTAATTACGTTGCGTATTTCTATGATTTGATTGGGGTCCAAACCGCTGGTGGGTTCATCCAGGATCAAAACTTCAGGATCATGTAATAACGCCGCTGCCAGGCCAACACGCTGCTTGTACCCTTTTGAAAGTTGCCCCGTTTTCTTCTTGCTTTCAATTGCCAGGCCCGTCAGTTCAATAATGTTTTGAATTTTTTCTTTCACATATTGAATCTTATGCACACCGGCAATAAACTGCAGATATTCCTTTACATACATATCGTAATACAAAGGATTGGATTCCGGCAGGTAACCAATCTTTTTCTTGGCATTCATCACATCCTTATTTACATCCGCACCACACACTTTTATATCGCCGGCATCAGGCTGTAGATAGCCGGTTATCATTTTCATGGTCGTGCTTTTACCGGCGCCGTTCGGGCCAAGGAACCCTACAATTTCTCCTTTGCCAACAGAGAAGGAAACATTATTTACGGCTTTTTGTTCACCGTATTGCTTTAAAAGATTTTTTACTTCAATCGACATGCTAATGTTTTGCTTATACTTTTTCTTCTTAAGTAATAATTTTTTTATATGCTTTTTTCTTGATAAAAAAGTATCGAAAAATTAAGAACGGATGATATTTCAACACATCCGTTCACACGCCCTGATTTAGCTTTTCTGCAGATGACTGTTCAGCAGTTTAGCCTTGATACTTATATATGTAACGGCGCACATTTTCTTTCAAACTTCTTAAATCTGTACACCATTATTCTTATCACACAACTTAAACACTTACCATTTTAAAAGAGCTATCAATCTTCACGAACTTATAACTGCTCTTCAGGGTATGGGATGCAACAAAGATAGCCTCTGCCACAAACTGCATTCATACTGCTGCGTTAATAAAAACATTTTTATTCTTTGCTATGTAAAGATGTTTAATAAATTTACGCCTCACAATAAATATATAGCTCATGCCATATCCGTTTCAGATTACATCGTTAGAAGAATACCAGTTACGTTATAAGCAAAGTGTTGAAAACCCTGAAAAATTCTGGGGCGAGGTAGCTGAAAGTTTTTTATGGAAAAAGAAATGGGATAAAGTGCTCGAATGGAATTTTACCGAACCCAAAGTTGAATGGTATAAAGGTGGCAAATTAAATATTACAGAGAATTGCATTGACCGCCATTTGGCAGAAAAGGGTGATTTGCCGGCTATTATATGGGAGCCGAATAATCCAGAAGAAAGAACAAGGATAGTTACCTATAACCGCCTGCATAAACGTGTTTGCCAGGTAGCGCAAATGCTCAGGAATAATGGTGTTAAAAAAGGCGACCGCGTTTGCATTTATATGGGCATGGTGCCCGAACTGGCTTATGCTGTTTTGGGTTGTGCAAGAATAGGCGCTATTCACTCCGTTATATTCGGCGGCTTTAGCGCACAAAGCATTGCAGACCGTTTGGAAGATGCAAATGCTGAATACATTATTACCTGCGATGGCGCCTTCCGCGGCGAGAAAGTTATTCCGCTGAAAGAGGTGATCGATGATGCACTGGTGGGCAATAAAACTGTAAAAAGAGTGATCGTTTTTACAAGAACAAGAACACCTGTATCTATGATAAAAGGCCGTGATATATGGTGGGAAGATGAAATGCTGTATGCAGAAGAACAGGTGGAGAAAAACGGTGTTGTTAAGTTTGATGCAGAAGAAATGGATGCAGAAGACCCGTTGTTTATTTTATATACATCCGGCTCCACCGGGAAACCAAAAGGTGTAGTGCATAGCTGTGCGGGTTATATGATATTTACCGCTTACAGTTTTGTAAACGTATTTCAGTACCAGTTTCCGCAGGTGCATTTTTGTACGGCCGATATTGGCTGGATAACCGGGCACAGTTATATTGTTTACGGGCCGCTGGCTGCCGGTGCAACATCACTGATGTTTGAAGGCATTCCTACCTGGCCTGATGCAGGCCGCTTCTGGGATATTGTTGACAAATACAAGGTCAATATTTTATATACAGCGCCTACGGCCATACGCAGCTTAATGGGTTTTGGTGAAGCGCCCTTAAAAGATAAAGATCTCTCCTCATTGCAGGTATTGGGCAGCGTTGGCGAACCCATTAACGAAGAAGCCTGGTATTGGTATGATGAAAATATCGGTAAGAAAAAATGCCCCGTTGTTGATACCTGGTGGCAAACCGAAACTGCCGGCATATTAATCTCCAACCTGGCTGGTGTAACGCCATCAAAGCCAAGCTGGGCAACGCTTCCGCTGCCTGGTGTGCAGCCGTTGCTGGTGGATGAAAATGGCCAGGAAGTTACAGAACCTGATGAAGAAGGTTTATATAAAGGCAACCTTTGTATTAAGTTTCCATGGCCTTCCATTATACGCACCACGTATGGCGATCATGAACGCTGCCGCACCAATTATTTTGCTGCCTATCCCGGTCTCTACTTCACAGGTGATGGCGCTTTAAGAGATAAGAATGGCAACTACCGCATTACCGGCCGTGTAGATGACGTACTGAATGTAAGCGGCCACCGCATTGGCACCGCAGAAGTGGAGAATGCCATTAACATGCACAGCGGTGTGGTTGAAAGCGCTGTGGTTGGTTACCCGCATGATATAAAAGGCCAGGGCATTTATGCTTATGTAATTTATACCGGCACTCATGATGCCGAGCTTACCAAACGCGATATTACCATGACCGTTAGCCGTATCATAGGCCCTATTGCCAAGCCCGATAAAATACAGTTTGTAAGCGGCCTGCCTAAAACACGCAGCGGGAAAATTATGCGCCGTATTTTACGCAAGATAGCAGAAGGTGAAACCAAAAATATTGGCGACACCACTTCATTGCTCGACCCGAATATTGTGGAAGAGATTAAGAACGGGAAGGTGTAGAGGAAATTAAAGCTGCGTTTTTAAGCTATAACGCTAAGATGATGTTTTCAATGCATGACGTTTTAGTGACTATTGTTTAATATTATAAATTAGCGAATTGACTGCTATTTTACAACCATTACCATGAGGTCAACTTTTCTTTTCTTAATGGTTTTAATCGTGCCAGGGACAACTGCATTTGGTCAGAATAGCGAATTAAAGAAGGAGCAGATACAATCAATCCAAAAACTGATTAACACCTTCAAGACAAATGACAAAACAAAAATCTCTGATCTGATTTATTATCCTCTAAGAAGAGAATATCCCTTGAAAGATGTAAAAGACAAAAATGATTTCATCCAACGTTTTGACGATATCTTCGACAAAGAATTTATAGACCATATTGCTAAATCAAAAACAAACGACTGGTCAGAGGCTGGTTGGCGAGGAATTATGTTAGACAATGGAAAAATTTGGATTGACGATAGCGGAAAAATTATGACACTGAATTATCAATCACCGAAAGAAAAAAAACTACTTGCTAATACTATTCTAGCTGACAAAAACCAATTACCAAAATTCCTACGAAACTTTGACAAGCCACTCTACTTGATTTTTACGGAAAACTACAAAATAAGAATTGATAAAAAATCTGAAGGTGT
>JAEWJV010000083.1 GCA_023386395.1 Bacteroidota bacterium | reverse complement strand
ATATCATTGTATATCATACTGGTGGCAACCTGGTATTCCTGGCCTGTCCAAACTTCATCACGGTAACGCACACCTTTCTCACCCATATGTTCACTTTTTGGCCAGGTGCAAACAAGCAAGCCCGGTTCGCCAAAACTTGCATAAGTTCTTTCCGGAGGATGAATTTTATTTTGCGCCGCAACATCCGGTGCCCAGTTATATTTCCATATTGATTCCAGCGCTTGTTTCACTTTATCTTTTGGATAGATATAACCAAGATTATTTAAATGATTCCATGTTTGACCAAACAACTGGTCGCTCAAACAACCATCTTTATACTGATATTCGGGATGTGCTTTCAAATCAACATCCTGCACAAAATATTCACCGTTCCATAATCTTTTTACCGTGTTATTTTCTCCTGCCTGCGCTATTGAGGAACAACGCTGCGCAAATGCCGTATCATTCATAATGGACGCCATTGCGGAGGCTGCTTTTAATGCAGCAAGATATAATGATCCCACATAGGTATTTGCGCCATAAAATGCAATATCATAAGTGTTGGCTTGTACTTTTTCAATCAAGCCATCTTCATTGCCGTCTTCGTTAATTATAAATTCTGTTGCGCGTTTTATCCTGTCCCAGTTCCGATTTAAAAAGAGATCATTTTTTGAATTAAGGTATTCCCGGTACGCTTTTAAAATTGCACCGGCATGACCGTCAATCAATACGCCGCCCCAGCCATTACGGGCCAGTACGCTGCCATCTTTTTGAAAAGATTCTCCAAAATCTGTACGCTCCCTAATGTTACGCTCAAGTTCCGGAAAAAAATGCGCCAAAGCCTGTTCATAATTCCAGACATGTGTACAAGTTCCAACACAGGAACCAACACCTTCCCACGCCCAGAATTTATCGTTTGCCCACCATTGGCAGGTTTCTGTTGCGAGTGTTGAAAGCGGCATCAGCAAACGTTGTGTAAGCCAGTAAGGAACGGTTGTATTGTTATAATAAGTCTCATGAAAAAGATGCGTTAATTTAGAGAGGCGGTCATAATTTTTCTGAAGATATAAAGCCACATCTTCCGAATTATTAAACCAGTTGCTGTACATATTGCCGATGATGGTTGCGCCATCTGTCGGCAATGCGGTATTCCAATCGTTCCCAATAACATCTGTTACATCACTGCCGTAATAATAAGAAGGGCGGTTGGGGAAATACCATGTTAACAGGAAAGTAATTTCCTTTATTTCCCCAGGCTTCAAATCAAAAGATTCACCAACACTGCCGGTTAGTTTTTCCATTACCGGCGCTGATGCCGAAGCTGCATTAGCATTATCACTAACGCCTTTATAATCTGCATCGGCAAAAGCATTGTTTGATAAAATGCTTAATGATGCATTACCAAAATATGGATGATGTTCAGGATAATATTTTTCTTTTACCACAGGCATATCGCTAAAACCAATATCATCCAGATTAATATGGCCCCAGCCGCCTTTAGCAGCATCAATAATTTCGAAATGCGCCTTCTTCCCTTTCAGGTCTTTTACATCCCAATATTTTTGTTCGAGTGTTTCAGTATTTGATCCTGTTGCATTACGAAGGATGTTGTCATCAACAACAAGATTAAAACAGGTTGTTGACGAATGCCTGCCACCACCTAATTTAAATATAATATAATCATCTTTTATAACAAAATCGCCTGAAACCATTTTACCGGTGGAAGAATCGCCATTCAAAAAAGAATTTATCACGCCTTTACCGGTAAATCCTGCAAGCCGGCTTTGATCTCCGCCAAAACTTCCTGTTGCAGGTGCATTGCCAAAAGCAAGGCCCGTAACTTTCCATTTTTTATAGCCATTTTCAAAGTCATCAAAAATTGTGATGGCTGATTGCTTTTCAACAATGCTTCCCGTTTGCGGTGTAAGGCTCATTACCAGGGATGTAAGATCATTATTTTTAATGATCTTATTTTGCCTGCCGGCGCGTATTTCAGCAGCAATATCCAAACACACAAAATTTTGCAGCCAGCCTGAAAGGCTTACCTGCATTGGTTTTGAGGATATATTCTTAACCGTATATTTTAGAATGGTTCCCGGTGTTGCGGATTCTTTAGCATTCATCGGAATGAATGGCGAATACACTTCCGATGAAACAGCAACAGGTAATTTTTTTGTTGTTGAATTATAGTTTATAGTTGCGATTGGATATTCGCCGACAAACGACATATCATCAAAATCTTTTTTATCCAGGTTAGCACTTGTGGTTTTTCCATCCTGTTTAATTTTTATATTAAATCCCTGGTCAATATAACTTTTGGGTTCAAACGTATTATAACAAACTGTCCATGGGCCAAGCGCTGTATTAAAATGGGTAAGCGAGTCAATACCATAGCCGGTATTGTAAGCATTGTTATATATCCACCAGTTAGCTAATGTTCCATCCCCCCTTACGTATAACTGGCCTGCTGCAATACCGCCGCAAGGCATGCCAATGGTAAGCAATTCATCACCTTTAAAAACTTTTTTCTGATTGTTATATAAAGAAGTTTTCCATGACGCAGGCAGGTTTTTATTTTCAGGAACGTGGTGCGATGGATCAACAGGTTGCGAAAATGCAATGGCTGCAATAGAAAAAAAACAGATGAATAAAAAGGTTCGTTTCATACCTAATTTTTTACATGGAGATATTTAGCATGATGCAAGTAATCATTAATCGAACTTGCTTCTCTTACCAATCAATTTCCACTCAGTTAATTATCTTCTCCTTCCAATTAAACGGTTTAAGCTGATGCTTTTTTTGCAGGGAAAGGAGCAACCAGAAGGTTGCCCCTTAAAAAAACCAAGTCACTAAAAAAATCCTGCAAAAAAAACCTTCTTAATACTGCTTGTTTTTAAGCAGCTTAGAGTTGAGATGCTTGTATTTAAACTGAACGATCTTAAGCTTAACTTAAAGCTGTCTATTATTTTTTCATTAGTAATAATGTTCCGCGCTGCAGCATTGAAACTTATTGTTATTACTAATAACCAGGATTCTGTGTTAAAACGCCACCAGATCTGTCAATTTCAATTTGTGGTATCGGGAAAACTTCATCCTTTCCAACTTTATATTTAAAATATCCTGGTGTTACCTGGTTTTGCCATCTCCTGGAATCAGTAAGGTATTCACTCGCAACGCCCCATCTTCTTAAATCCCAGCCAAATTTTCCTTCAAATGCAAACTCAACCCTGCGCTCGTGAACAATTGCCCAAAACATATCTTCATAGCTTAATGAAGATGATACCGGTGCTAACTGTTTTATATTATTCTGATTAACTGTATTGGGATCTGTTGTTGTGCCGGTACGGGCTCTTACCTTGTTTACTTATTCCG
>JAEWJV010000038.1 GCA_023386395.1 Bacteroidota bacterium | reverse complement strand
GTGTATGAAAGCATAGAAGATATTTGGCCTGACTATCCAAGCCAGGAAGACTTTTTGTTTAATGAAGATGAATATTGATTTATTTAATCATACTTTTTTATAACAAACCCCTGCATATGCAGGGGTTTGTTATTTTTTAAATCTTCATAAAATTATTACGCCACTTCTTCCTTTTCCGTTTTGTTATATTCATCCATCAGTTTACGCTGCAGGTCGTAAGGCACCGGCGCATATTCTGCAAAGCTGCTCCTGAACTTTGCACGGCCTTGTGTTAAGGAACGAAGTGAAGAAGAATAGCCGTCCATTTCAGCCAGCGGCACTTTGGCTGTTATCTTTTGAAAATTCCTTTCCGCATCAATGCCTTCCACAATAGCACGGCGCGTTTGCAGATCGCCCATAACAGCGCCGGTGAGGTCATCAGGACAAAGTACTTCCACTTTATAAACAGGTTCAAGTATCTGCGGATCGGCCTCTTTAAACGCCTGCCTGAAAGCCTGCAAGCCTGCTATTTTAAAAGAGATATCATTGCTGTCAACAGGGTGCATTTTTCCGTCATACACACATACGCGGATGTCTCTTGCATACGAACCCGTAAGCGGGCCATTATGCATTTTTTCCATTACACCTTTTAAAATAGACGGGAGAAAACGTACATCGATAGCGCCGCCAACAATGCAGTTATAAAAAACAAGCTTGCCACCCCAATCCAGATCATACGTATCGCGGCCGCGCACATTTAAGCCATGCGGTTCCGGAATGCCATCGTACCAGGGCTCAATGCGCATAAAGACTTCTCCAAACTGCCCTGCGCCACCGCTTTGCTTTTTATGACGATAGGTGGCATCTGCTTCCCGGCGAATGGTTTCGCGGTAGGGGATGCGTGGTTTTTCAAACTTGATTTCTATTTTAAAGTTGTGCTCGATCTTCCATTTGGCAACGGCCAAATGCATATCGCCCTGCGCATGAATTAACATCTGTTTCAGTTCAGGTGAAAACTCAACAATTAAGGTTGGGTCTTCTTCCCTCAACTGGTGCAAGGCCTGCGATAACTTTTCTTCTTCGCCTTTTTTAGTTGATTCAACGGCAACCGTAATATTAGGCGGCGGAAATTCAATCGGCTTCAGTGCATAGTTCTTCCCCTTTACATGCAGCGTATTGTTTACATGCGTATTTTTTAGTTTAAGCGTTGCGCCAATATCTCCGGCACAAAGTTCATTTACATTTGTACGCTTGTTGCCTTCCACCAAAAACAACTGGCTTATTTTTTCACTAATGCCCGTGCTTTCATTCTCCAGTTCCATGCCGCTTTTTATGCAACCGGAATATACTTTAAAGAAAGATAATTCGCCCACATGCGGTTCGCTTACCGTTTTATAGATAAACATACAGGCGGGGCCTTTTTCATCGCAGGGCAAATCTTCATTTTTAATGGTTTTCTGCGGCAGCATTTCATTGGCGCTGGGGCAAACATTATCAATAAAACCCATCAGCCTGCCGCTGCCCATATTACGATCTGCACTTAAACAAAACAATGGAAATATATCATGATTGATCATGGCCTTCTTCAAGCCAACTTTCATTTCATCTTCATCAAGCTCACCTTTATCAAAATACTTCTCCATCAGGGTTTCATCGTTGCTGGCAACGGCTTCCACTAATTCGCGATGCAGTTCATCAGCCTTTGCTTTTTCATCATCAGGGATAGGCAGTTTTTCAGGTTTGCCACCGGTATCTTTAAACTTATACATCGTCATACGCAGCACATCAATTATTTCATGAAAGCCTGCGCCTTGCTGTCGCGGATACTGAACCACCTGCACCTTGTTGCCAAAATGATTTTTTGCTTCGGCAACGGTGCGGTCAAAATCTGCATCATCGTCATCTAATTTGTTTATAGCAAAAATCATCGGGGTTTTAAACTGCTCGGTATAATCCCAAATAATATCTGTAGTAACTTCAACTCCGTTCACTGCATTTAGCAGCATCACACCTGTATCGGCCACACGCAGGGCAGATATAACTTCACCCACAAAATCATCATAGCCCGGTGTATCAATAATATTTATTTTGTAACCGCGCCATTTGGTGTGAAGTAATTTGCTAAAAATAGAATTGCCGCGTTCCTGTTCCAGTTCGTGGTAATCGCTTACCGTATTTTTTTCTGTAACAGTGCCGCGGCGATTTATCAATCCGGCTTCGTATAGCATACACTCCGTTAATGTAGTCTTGCCGGAGCCGGCATGGCCGAGCAAGACAATAGATTTAACGTGTGCGGTATCAAATTCTGGCATAGCATATATTTTATCATTAAGAGGAAGCCATTTGAATGCAGCATGCATCAGCAGGCTGAAGTTGCCACATTCAAATGGTTTATTAAATGAAATTTTTAGCAGATGTTATTAAACCTGGTGTATAAAATTATCCACCTGTTCACGCAATTCGTTTATTATATTTTCAAGCGAATGATAATCATCATTCAGGTTTTCGTGATAAACTGAAACGTTATCAGGAAAGACGGGTGTTTCCGAGACTTCGGCATGCAGCTTACGGTCGTGCAATTTAACTGCATGTTTAAGATCGTGAATATTGATTAGCTGAATGTGCAACTGGTTTTGAAGATGTTCCAGTTCTGTTTGTTCTTCTTTGGATAGCGGATGATTGACTGCCTGTTGTAATGTTGTTTGCATCTGGTGCAATTCATCACGATGGGAACGCAATGTTTCTCTCCAATCGTTGCATTCCCTGGCAAACTGGGAGATTTCTGTTTCGACCATGGGATTTAAATTTAAGTGAAGAAATACCCGCTGTATGTACAGTTGGGGCGAATTGTTAGAATAAATGTAGAACTAATTTTTATAAAATTCAAGCCAAAAAATTCATGGTGAAAAGCGTTTGAAATCAATCTTTTATTAAGGAGAATAAGGTATCTTACAAGGTTCTGCTTTTATAAATTAAAAATGGGTTTAGTTTTAATAATTTAAACTAAACCCATTGGTTTTTAAGTATTTTAATACTGATAGCGCAATGCAATCACACCACGCCCGCAAACTGTTTCAAAAATCTTACATCATCCTGTGAATACAGACGCAAATCGTTTACGCGGTATTTAAGCTGGCAGATTCTTTCAATGCCCATACCAAAAGCAAAGCCGGTATAAATTTCAGGATCGATATCAAAATTTTTCAGTGTGTTGGGATGCACCATGCCGCTGCCGAGAATTTCTACCCAGCCGGTATGTTTGCACACATTACAGCCTTTACCGTGGCAGATCAAACAATCTATATCCATTTCGGCACTGGGCTCTGTAAAGGGAAAATAGGAAGGACGGAAACGTATCTTTACATCTTTGCCAAACATTTCCCGTACAAAAAAATAAAGCGTTTGCTTAAGATCGGCGAAGCTTACATTTTCTGCCACATATAAACCTTCCACCTGGTGAAAGAAACAGTGCGCCCTTGCGCTGATAGTTTCATTCCTGTAAACACGCCCGGGGCAAATAATACGGATAGGCGGTTTTTGTTTTTCCATTACCCTTGCCTGTACGCTGCTGGTGTGCGTGCGTAAAAGCCAGTCAGGGTTTTTCTGCACATAAAACGTATCCTGCATATCGCGGGCAGGATGGTTTTCAGGCATATTCATCGAAGTGAAATTATGCCAGTCATCTTCAATTTCCGGCCCTTCTGCCAATATAAAACCAAGCCTGCTGAAAATGGAAATGATCTGGCTGCGCACAATGTTTAAAGGATGGCGTGTGCCAATAGTTATATCATCGCCGGGTAACGTATAATCAATGTTTTTGGCTGATGGCTGATGGCTGACGGCTGACAGCTGTTTCAGCGCTTCATATTTTGTTTCGGCAAATTGTTTAAAGCTGTTTAACAGCTGGCCGGCTTCTTTCTTCTTATCCGCCGGCACATTCTTCATCTCCTGCATTATATTTTTTACAATGCCTTTTGTGCCGAGGTATTTTATGCGGAAGGCTTCTGCGGCTTCACCATTTTCGCCTGCAAAGGTTTCTATTTCTTTTTTATACTGATCAATTTGCGCTGATAGTTCCATGACGCGAAGATAAGTATAGCCTGCATTTCAGGAAATTGTTTGTATACTCAAAAGCAGTTTTAAATATTGATTTATTGGGAATAGAACGTTAATAATGCGTATAAAGGCCACAGGTTTGCCATTCATTTTTTTGATAACATTTTTTAAATATTGAACAACTGAATATTTTATTAAACACTAACGCACTACATTTATCCGCATAAAACTTACTTATGCTTAAAACAATTCAAACCTTTACTGCAAGATTTTTATGTTTAGCTGCTGCCTTATTTTTTTTCAGCACTCTTACTCTTAATGCACAGTTTAACCTCAACGATAAAATTGCTGTTGACAGTAATGTTGTGGTTGGCAAACTTTCCAATGGCTTAACCTATTACATACGTCAAAATAAAAAGCCTGAAAATAAAGTGGAATTAAGGCTCGTGGTGAATGCAGGCTCTGTGCTGGAAGATTCGTCACAACAAGGCCTGGCGCATTTTATGGAGCACATGAATTTTAACGGCTTAAAACATTTTCCAAAAAATGAAATTGTAAATTACCTGCAATCAATTGGTGTAAAGTTTGGTGCCGACCTGAATGCTTACACAGGGTTTGATGAAACCGTTTATATCCTTCCCATTCCTTCTGATGATGCTGCCAAACTTGACAGTGGTTTTACTATCCTGGAAGACTGGGCAGGCAATGCGTTGCTTGATACATCTGAAATAAACAAAGAAAGGGGTGTGGTGCTGGAAGAAAGCCGTTTGGGTAAAGGCGCCGGTGAACGTATGCGCACCAAATATTTTCCCGAATTATTTAATGGTTCTTTATATGCAAAACGTTTGCCCATTGGTATTGATGACACATTAAGAAGCTTTAAGCCCTCAACGCTGGAACGTTTTTATAAAACATGGTACCGCCCCGATTTACAGGCCGTGGTTGTTGTGGGTGATATAGACCCGGCCGTTGCCAAACAAAAAATAGAAGCACATTTTGGCCATTTTACCAATCCTGCCAATGCAGCGCCAAGGCCTTCCATTATTCCTATACCCGTGCGCACAAAAAATAAAGCGATGGTGCTAACGGATAAGGAACAAACAAACACTATACTGCAGGTGTTTAATTATGTTGAAAGAGACACGCCTGTGGTTACTTGGAACGATTACAAGCAATCTGTTGTGGAAGGATTATTCAATTCTATCATAAGCCAGCGTTTTAGTGAATTAACACAGCAGGCCAATCCGCCATTCCTGTTTGCGGGCACCAGCTTCCAGGAATTTATACGCGGTTACAGGGCATTTACTTCTTTTATTTTTTTGGGTGATAAACCTATGCAGGCTGC
Organism: Bacteroidota bacterium; assembly: GCA_023386395.1. Lineage (GTDB taxonomy): Bacteria > Bacteroidota > Bacteroidia > Chitinophagales > Chitinophagaceae > Parafilimonas. Next base: position 3,515 of record JAEWJV010000038.1, on the reverse strand, counting down.
TATCGATTCGGTTATTAAAACAACAGAAAGTGTAAAAAAATATGGCTTTCTGCAATCCGAATTAGACAGGGCTAAAATGAGCCTGCTCAATCAAACGGAGTCTGCTTATAAAGATGCCGATAAAACAGAATCATCCCGTTTTGTGAATGGTTATGTGAATAATTTTCTTGAAGGCACGCCGATAACAGGCATTGCTAACCGTTACAGGTTTTTACAGCAGGTGCTGCCGGATATAACCCTTGCTGAAGTGAATGCTGTTGCTAAAAAAATGGAAAGCACACAGGGTAAATTTGCTTTATTAATGGCACCCGATAATGCAAAAGATTTACCAACAGATGAAGGTTTATTAACCATGCTGAATGATGCGTATAAATTGCCTGTAACAGCTTATACGGAAAATGCTGTTGGCAGTTCTTTACTCGACAAGCAACCTGTGGCCGGTAAAATAACCAGTGAGAAAAAGAATGCTGAGTTGGGTACGACCGATATTACTTTCAGCAATGGCATTTCCGTAACCTTAAAGCCAACCACATTTAAGAATAATGAAATTCAGTTTGATGGCTGGCGCTGGGGCGGTTATCAAAACTTTCCTTTATCTGATAAGTTCAGTGCTATAAATGCGGCAAACATTGCGCAATCTATGGGTGTAAGCAATATGTCACCAACAGACCTTAATAAATTTATGGCTGGTAAAACTGCCGGTGTTCAGCCATATATCAACGCATCAGAAGAAGGCATACAAGGCAGTTGTAATGTAAAAGATGCGGAAACCATGTTGCAGCTACTTTATTTATATGTAACGGCGCCAAGAAAAGATGATAATTTGTTTAAGGCATTTATATCTTCTCAAAAAGGATTTATTAAAAACCTTGCTGCCAATCCCAATTCTTATTTCAGTGATACACTCACAAAGGTGATGTATAATGACAATCCCTGGGCTTCGGGTCTTCCAAAAACTACAGATTATGACGCCATCAACATTGATACCGTAATGGCTGTTTATAAAAAGATTTACAGCAATATGTATGGCATGCACTTTACGTTTGTGGGCAATATGAATGTTGATTCCATTAAACCCTTGCTGGCATTATATCTTGGCAGCTTACCCGGCAAACAGAAGGAAAATAAATTCACCGATGTTGGTTTAAGACCGGTAAAAGGCGTAAAAGATTTTACAGTGCAAAAAGGCAATGAACCTCGCAGTCTTGTCAATATTATTTTCACTGGCGATGCAAAGTTTAATTATGAAGACGCATTAAAGCTGGACATGCTAACCGAAGTAATGAACATTAAAATAATAGAACAGTTGCGTGAAGCTATGAGCGGTATTTATGGCGGCGGCATGGGCGGTTCAATAACACCGAGGCCTTACGACCATTACAGCGTTACAGTGCGGTTTCCCTGTGCGCCTGAAAATGTTGATACTTTGACAAAAGCATTATTTGCTATAATAAAAGATGTGCAGCAAAATGGTGTTACTGAAACTTATCTTGAAAAAGTAAAAGCCAATATCAGGGAGCAATATGCAACAGATATAAAGAACAATGACTACTGGCTTTCTAATCTTAGCAGCGCATTTATTGATAAGCAAAATCCTGGCTGGATATTGAAATATAATGAAAAGGCACAGGCCATAACTGCAAAGGATATACAGGATGCAGCGGTTAAATATTTAAATATGAATAATTATATAAAAGCTGTATTAATGCCGGAGAAATCTTAGCTGTTTCTTAAATATTATTTAATGCCTCGTTGTTATATAATCAATGGGGCATTGTTTTATGGTTTTACTGCTATCATTGATATTTCGATATTAACGTGCGCCGGTAAATCTGCAACCTGTATAGTTTCCCTTGCAGGATAAGGTTTTTTAAAGTAATCACTATATACTTTATTCACAACAGTATAATCATTCATATTCTTTAGAAAGATGCTGCTTTTAACAACATGATTGAAATCAGAGCCGGTTGCTTTTAAAATAGCTTCAAGGTTTTTCATTACCTGGTTCGTTTCAGCCTCTATATTTTGCATTACCAATTTGCCGGTTATAACGTCCCTTGCCAATTGGGCTGACAAAAAAATAAGATTACCTGTTACTGTCGCCTGACTGAAAGGCCCCATGGGTTCGGGTGCTTTTGTAGTATGGATTGATGTTTTCATAAAATTTGTTTATTAAATTTTCCTGAGTGTTGCCGTAAGATGGTTTTGAAAACCTGCTTCCTGTGTAGCCATATTCAATTGATAATGCAATACATTTTCTTCAATTGAAAATATGCGCTGCGCCTGAATTGTTTTTATATCATTTAAAATACCTGTGTTATCAAAAATGAATTTGCCGGCTGCAGATGCTGTTAGCGTAAGCGTTTCCATGCGGCCTCCGATTTGTGCACTGTGCAATGACACCATATTGTTTTTTAAAATAATGAAACCTGTATCCCAAAAAACTGTATGGCTGTTATCAGCGGTTTCATTTTTATACCAGGTTTTCTGATTGAAGAAGATGGCTTCTTTATCATCATCAGGAATAAACTCCAGTTGTTCTGTGTATGCCGTGTTTGTAATGGTTGGGAATTTTGCATAACCTTCTCCCTGCCATTTACCACGGAGCGATTGTTTGAGCATTAAAAATTTTTCTTTCATGCTGTAAAATAAAGTAGTTTTAAACAGGAACGTTTCAGTATCAAATGAAATGTAATTGTTATGAAAGATGATTTTAAACTCGTTGCTTCATTAATTGGCGATCCCGTTCGGGCAACTGTTTTATGGGAGCTGCTTGACGGAAAGGCATTTACTGCAACAGAACTGGCTATTGCGGCAGATACATCTGCTTCCAATATCAGTATGCATTTATCTAAACTGATGAATGCGGGTTTGCTTGTTGCGGAAAGCCAGGGGCGCCATCGTTATTATAAATACGCAACGCAGGAAATTGCATACGCAGTCGAAGCATTGTCAACTTTAATTCCACCATCTTCAAAAAGAGTAAAAACCGTTACGGCCGTTACACCAATACAGCAGTGCAGAACCTGCTATGATCATCTTGCCGGTAAAACAGGAGTTGCTATAACAGATGCTATGCTGAAGCAAAAATTGATTATGCAGAAGGGTAATGAATTCACACTTACAAAAAAAGGTAATCAATGGTTCAATGAATTGCACATTGATACGGCATTGCTGCAGTTGCAGCGAAGAAGCTTTTTAAGGCCTTGCCTTGACTGGAGTGAACGGCGTTATCATATAGCAGGCTCGCTCGCTGCGGCTTTTTTAAATAAAATGCTGCAGCAGGATTGGCTGCGCACAACTAAAAATTCAAGGGTGATTATTATAACGGCAAAAGGGCAAAAACAACTGCATGATAAATTAAAAGTTGTTGTGTAAAACAAAGCTGCCATAAAACTGTGCAGATGCAGGGAGTGACACAACCGTGCTGCCACAATGCATCAACTGCCGGTAACCAAGAATAAAATCAATAAAATTTTATTTTGTTCTGTGCTGCTGAATGTAATCGGCCATTG
>JAEWJV010000641.1 GCA_023386395.1 Bacteroidota bacterium | reverse complement strand
GTTAAATAATTAGGAATTACCCATCCCTGGCAGGTGGGTATTAATGGCAATGCTGAATATTGATTAAAAATCATGCCAAGCGCATGGATGGTTCCGGGCATTTGCCAGGTGTCGTGTTCTATGCGGGTTAGACTTAGCTGAATTGATGGATGAGCAGGACTAAGCGAAGTTTGCAACCTGGCTTGCTTTATTCTGAAGTTTTAAACTTTGTTATTTTAACGCTTCAATGCTGAAGAAAAGTTATAAACTTTAAGATGGATGTGGCGAAGTTGAATAGTTCGTGATGGTTGTAGCCTGAGGCAGTAACATTGCTCTAATTTGTTTTTAGAAAAGCTTTGGCAGTTACAAGTTCTGGCCTGTTAGAACTTACGGTATCGGCTATAGTTAGTAGTTGCCTGAAGTAGAAAATAGCTTTTTGTCTGTTACCCGATTTTTCTGCAGCTATAGCTGCATTATAAACACTATTAAAGCGGTTAGGGCTTTTTGCAAGTATAGCTTCATAGGCGGTTAAAGCATCTTTAAATTGTTTTGCTTCCATTAGCATATCGCCCAATAATTCTCTTGCAGGCAGCACTTCTCCCGGCGTAACAGGATGTTTTCCTGTGCTATCTTCCATTGCTGCTGCAAGCTTCATTTTATTGAGGGCATCAACATTATTACCTTGTTTAAATTGAATCCAGGCTTCCCCTGCTTTTATTTGTACAGCAACTTGTTTTGCCTTATAATCATCTTTCTGTTTTTCTAATCTATCCTTAAGTTGACAGAGCTTCGTTAATTCATTGTTTGCCTCATCTATGTTGCCAATATGTACGGCGCCTAATAATCTTGTAAAATGAACGATGGCTTCCTGCCACGGAAATGACTGCCACGAAAAATTGGCTTGCAGCAACTGGGTTGAAGCGGCTTCTTTCCATTCTTTGTTTTCCAATACATACCGGGAAGGGATGGCTGCTAAAGCATAAGCAGCGGTATTGGTGACACCCCAAACGTTAGCTATCGTATGCGCATATTTTACTTCATTTTTTGCTGAAATATTATCCCCTTTTTGCAAATAGCTATACACCAGGTAATCTAAAGCATGCAATTCTTCGCTCCAGTGCCCGTTTTTTTTGGATTGTTCCGTATAACATTGAGCCGAAGATACGGCTGCAAGATTGGAGTTAATATCTTCATCCCAAAGGCCAAGCCTTGTGAATATATGCGATGGCATGTGCAATGCATGTGGGGATGATGGTGCAACCTGAGCATATTTTCTTGCCGCCGGCAAAGCAAGCTGTGCAAGTCCCGGGTAGTCATTCGTATGAATGATATAGTGGATAACGCCGGGATGGCTGGTTTCTTTTACATAAAACGCATTTAGTATATCATTTGCTTTTTTTTGATTTGCATACGTTTTATCTGCCGGGCTTGCAGATGCAACTAAAGAAAGTGCATAAAATATAGCAGCTTCGTTATCAGCCGGATATTTTATATGTAAATTTTCCATTGCCTTTTCAAAAAAAACACACCTGGTATGATGGTCATTTTTGTCCCAGTCTTTATAAAATAACCCTATTGCATTTATGTAATCGCTTTCCCTCCCGCTTTTTGTTTGTAAACTGTTTGCTATCTGAATAGCTTTAGCTCCTTTTTGTAACTCCGCTTCTGTGGGAGGAGCCCATAAAGGATGAAAATTACACATAGCAACTCCCCAGTAAGCCATGGCGCAGTTGGGTGATTTTTCAATCACTTCTGCAAACGCTTTTTCGGCTTCTTCATACTCAAAAGAATGCAGCATTTCCACAGCCAGGTTAAAATCTTCCTTTGCAGAAGCGTCGCAGGTTATATCGAAATTAACTGTTCCAAATTGTGCACTGGGTGGTCCGCAAGAAATAATTTCACCTCTTTTCAAATGGAGTTGACTTATTGCATCTTTAGAGGGCGAAGAAGTTCTGTTGTTGCAAGACATTAATAGCACCAATAATAAAAACAAGCGCAAAATTTTTTGTAAAGGTTTCATCTTGATAAGAAATTTGAAGGTTACTGCCAACGAATTGAGCTTGCTGCAGGTGTGAAATTTGTATTCCATCTGCCCCTAACCGATGCTGATTGAAAATATGTAGATGAAGTTATGTACAAAAGCTGATAATTATTCGTCGGGCGGAACTGAAGCTGGGATGTGCAAATAACTAATGTTACCAGGTCTGGCCCCAGCTCGCCGTAGTATGTTGCTGCTTTCCGTATGTCTTCGACTACGGAGCTAAATGAAAAGCCAGATTGCATCTGGCGTTAGGGCAGAAAATAAATTGCGCAATAAGAAATCCGTAGTTTGCAACTACGGACAGTCTAAGGAAATAGCATCTTAAATTGAACAGCGGTTGCAATTTGATGGATCAGCTGCGGGGTTATCTTTACGATTGATAATTGCATTACCAATCCAGAACACATTGACAACAACACTTCCTTATTACACGGAGATCAACGAGTTTTTTTAAATCACCTATCGCCAACCAGATCATTTCATTAGGATGAACTACCTGCGCAGATGCATCATTCAAATCTTTTTCTGTTAATGCCTGCACTTTAGCACCGATATGTTTGACAGTAATCATCGGGCAGGTGATGATTCACCACGATGGCCATGCATTTCCCAAAGATTGCAATGTTGAAAACGTGCAGCCAACGTAACTCATGTTGATAATGATTTTAAGTAAATCGATTCACTATTGCGTCCATTTTTTGTTTTTAAACCTGATGGCTGATATTTTTATTCCAACCTCATCTTTAAAAGATAAAGTGTCTCCTTTCACGTTAAAATCATTTAAAGCTACATTATGCCCAGTAAGATAAAGTACAAGGCTGTCACCATACACTTTATATAAATAAGATTTTTTTTGATCAAAATAATATATTGAATCAGCCGTTATTTTCCATACGGGGCTATCTTCTCCAGGCCCACCCCAGAATCCTACTATATTCTTTTTTAAACTATCAAGTTTAGGGTTGCTGTCAGCAACATGATAGTTGCAACTAACTAAAATTAAAGAGCTTAACAAAGGGAAAATTTTAAAAACCATTTTTAAATATAAAAGCTTTTGCCTGCATGTTAAAGTCATAATACAAGTGCCGGAATGAAAGCTGCCAGGAAGCACTTGCACCTCAGTCCAAAAGTGAAGGCCGTCAATGCAATATCGTCTTGCCAATGTTACCATTTTCGTTGTTGTAGCTGATGTTACTATGTTCTTTCCAACTTGCATAAAACACCATGCTGGTGGCATGCGGCTCTATAATCCTTTAATCTTTATTCGCTTCAATTTTAATGATGAATAACCTTTCCCGCTCTGAAAAGTTTGCCTATTTGTATCAATATATTTTAAAAGTGACTGTGTATTTGTATCGCCCAATAATATCAGCGGTTGCCTTTTGCCATCTTCAGACTTAGTGATTCCGGCTAAAATAAATTGTGTCTTTGAAAGCCATTCCACTTCGTCAATCCATTGCGAACTTGTTCCAAAGAAAATTCTATTCCAATATTTCGCTTTCGGGTCGCACAACAATATTGCCTGGTCTATGTTTGGATTTGCTTCATAGTAATTTCCTTTCTTTTCAAGGTTTAATTGATAACTATAGATGTCAATAAATTTCGAGCTGTCAGCCGAATAAGTAATGACAGGTTTATAAACGGACAAAAACTCTTTTAATGACCTGAGATCCTGAGCATAATTGTTGCCGAAGTGTAAAGTGTCAGCGAGCTTAAAATCTGACAAACTAAAACTGCTAAAACTTTTTGTCCATTGTTTTAGCTCCGTGTCAAAATGTTTCTTGTGCTGTAATAGATTTTGGTCTTGCCCAAAGGCAATGTGTACTGTAAGAAAAAGATAAAGGATTGGAAGGAATTTCATGTCAAACTATAAAAGATTACGTAGCGCCAATTGCCCTTAAAAGCAAAATAATGATTTATAGTTGAATGCTTATCTCCCCGCCACAATTTTATAAACACAATGTTAGCGGCAGTCACTCTTCCTCCATGAACGTAGGCATATGCTTAAAGTCAAAAAACTGCATGTTTGGAATTGAATATTTCATCAACTCCTCCATAAAATTGTCCGCTTCGTCATAGTCCTTAATCTTAATAATTGTAGCCTTCCTTTTTCCATATTCAAATCCTACGGAAAAGTTTTCTTTCCTTATTCCATCTCCGTCTGTTGCATCATTACAATAAACCCGATTTATCGTTTCTATTGGTATTGTCAATCTATTTGCTCTGCCTCTGATGGAAATTTTGTTATCAAAGAAAATAAGTAACGCTGGACTGTAAAATCTGGAATAGCCATATAAAACTGAAGAAATAAAAAGTCCAATAATTGAAAAAATTAATACTTTTTTAAAAACGTCAGGAACCAGTATGTAAAATACAACTGCCTTCATTTCATCAGGTGCATCTTTTATTGGATAAAATGCAAGTTCAAAAAGAATTAATACCAAGAAGCATGCACCTGTTATTAATAAAAAGGAGTTTGTCAAATATGGAACTTTCCTCCTTATTCCTACTCTGAATGATTTAAAGCTGTCCATTTTTTTAAACTTCGAGTTTTGATTGCCGCTAGCGGCTCTGCATTGCTGAAGTCGTGGTAATAGTGTCTTCTCAGCCTATAACCGAAGACAAATTGAAATACAAAAGTTGAAGATAAAAATAAATGTTCAATAGCGTTTGGTCACGCTGAATATGCCGATAATTAGAATTACTGATGTTGAGGTTTACCATCTACAGCCCCGCTTTTAGCAATGCCTTTATTAGCGGGAACTGTGCACAAAAAATGTTACTTCAAACCACTTTATTCTGTATCGAAAGTTCCTTGAAAAAGTCTGCACTGCTTTTAGGGGTTCGTTTTTCTGTTTTATAATCAACGTAAACGATGCCAAAACGATTGGCAAATCCTGCAGTCCACTCAAAATTGTCCATAAAGCTCCATAAGAAATATCCTTTTACAGGAATGCCTTCGTTTGCCGCCCGTTGAAGTTGCGTAAGATGACAACGTAAAAACATGATTCGATCTGTATCATATATTTTGCCATCTTTTGTAAGGCTATCCAATGCGGCGCATCCGTTTTCTGTTATATAGATTTCTTTTGCTTTCCAGAGTGTTTGAACCATTTTCGGTGCCCAATACATTACTTCCGGACCCAGGATATGCCATGAGGATTGCATTTTAGGATGAGAAGGATTTAGCGGAACTTCTTTAAAGCCGCCAGCATCATCAGAAGCTACTACATACATTGTTGGCCGGTATACATTGATGCCAACAAAATCTGCCGGCATAGCAATGTCTTTCATATCCTGATCTGTAAATTTTGGTGCATCTTTACCTGCTTTTGTCAAATAAGCATCTGTATATTTTCCTTCCAACATTACAGTGAGGTAGCCTGCATTCAGTTCTCTTGTCGCAATTTGTGCTGCTTTAATATTTTCAGCAGTTTCAATTAATGGCACCGCGGTGTTGATATTATCTGCAGGACCGCATTTTGTACCGGCCTTTGCCTGGGCATGAATTGCTTTAACCGCTAACCCCTGGGCTAATACCGCATGATGCCGAACCTGGTACAGCTCCGCGTCTGAAAGCTTTAACCCGGGGGCAAGTTCAATACTTACTTTCTTGCCGCCAACATCTATAGAAATTCCCTGATAACCCATATCTACAAATGAGTAGAACTCATTCATAGTAAAAAAGTGTTTAACCCTGTCACTTAGTTTGCCTGCTGTGAAACCGGCATATTCTGCAAAAGCATATACCGTTTCCTTTGATTTCCAGCCGCCGTATTTATCCATTAATGTTTGAGGCAGATCCCAATGATATAAAGTTGGAAAAGGTTCTATACCTGCTGCCAGTAACTCATCAACAAGCTTGTTATAAAAATCGAGGCCTTTTTCATTATATGTGCCCCTGCCATCGGGGAAAATGCGGGGCCATGAAATAGAGAACCGATAAGCTTTTACACCAATATCCTTCATCAGTTTTACATCTTCTTTATAAAGATGATAATGATTATTGGCAACATCGCCGGTGCTCCCATCTTTAATTTTACCGGGAGTATGCGCATAAGTATCCCATATAGATTTCCCTTTGCCATCTTCATTGGCAGCGCCTTCTATTTGGTAGGCCGAAGTAGCTACTCCCCAAAGAAAACCATCAGGAAACTTATACGAACATGGGCTGCTGTTATTTTGCGTTTTCGAAGAAATTGAAGTCTCGTTTTCATTAC
>JAEWJV010000632.1 GCA_023386395.1 Bacteroidota bacterium | reverse complement strand
ATTAAATACAGAACCCGAGATACAGGTTTTCCTGAACCCATTCATTACAGCTTATCAGAATGATGCAATGGAGCAACTGGAAGGGCAGGTGGCTTCCGCAAAGATTGTTTTATCAAGGTTGTCCTCACCGCAACTCTATTGGGTATTGTCCGGAAAAGATTTTACGCTTGACATCAATAATCCCAAACAACCGAAAATTATTTGCATGGGCAATAATCCGGAAAAGCAACAGATTTACGGAGCCGTATTGTCGCTGTATATTTCGAGGCTGGTGAGAATTGTAAACAAAAAAGGGCAACTCCCCTGCAGCCTGATCTTCGATGAATTTCCAACCATCTTTTTTAATCATATGGATTCACTCATCGCAACAGCAAGAAGTAATCGTGTGGCAACAACATTAGCCATGCAGGACTTTAGCCAGCTCAAAAAAGATTATGGAAAGGAACAGGCTGATGTTATCGTAAACATTACAGGCAATATTATCAGCGGCCAGGTAATGGGCGAAACAGCCAAACAGTTATCAGAACGCTTTGGGAAAATTATGCAGGACAGGGAAAGCCTTTCTATTAATCGTACCGATACTTCTATCAATCGCTCTACACAACTTGATGCGGCTATACCACCATCTAAAATTGCTTCGCTTTCTTCCGGTGAATTTGTAGGCATGGTAGCTGATGACCCGGATGAAAAAATCAGGTTGAAAATGTTTCATTGCGAGATTCAGAACGACGCTGAAAAATTAAATGAAGAATTGAAAAGATTTAAGCCAATACCGAAAATTTCAAATGTTACTAATCAACAGGTGATGGATAACTATTTCCAGGTAAAGCTGGATATACAAAATTTAATTGAACAGGAGGTTTACCGGCTGAAAGTGGAAAAGGAGGAAATTGATGAAGTGTAATTACAAAGTACATCTACAACAAATTCTTTAAAGCCTCAGCATTAGGCAATATTTTTTTAAGTCGTGCTGGCAATTGCTTACTTATTTTATAAGTTGCCACACCCATTGATTTGTTCATTGATTTAAATGAATATTCCACTACTTTATTGTTTTTTTCTTTACAAAGAATAATACCAATGCTGCTATTCTCATTTGGTAATTTCTCTAATTCATCTAAAGCATTTAAATAAAAATTAAGCTTGCCGGCATATTCAGGTTTAAACTTTCCCCTCTTCAATTCAATGGCCACCAGGCATTGCAGGTTACGATTATAGAAAAGCAGATCAGTAAAAAATTCCTCTTCATCGACTACAAGTCTGTGTTGATTTCCTATGAATGAAAACCCAGTACCTAACGAAAGAATAAAATATTTTATGTTATTTACTATTTCCTGTTCCAGTACACGCTCATCATCTTCTGGATTAATATTGATGAAATCCAGAAGATACTCATCTTTAAATGAATCCAAAGCATGAGCTGCGAACGTTTGCGGCAAAGTGGCTTTGAAATTATTTGAAAGCTTCCCTTTTTGATGATAGAGATCACTTTCAATATGATGCTGTAAAAGATTAACAGTCCAATGACTTGTTGACGCCTGCTGCATATAAAAGAAGCGTTCATCTAAATTCTTGCATTTATTCAAAAGTAAAATGTGATGCGTAAAACTTAAAGCAATGAACATTTCATTTTTAAATGCAGCTTTTATTTTGGCAGTTGATGACTGGCCAATTTGCTTTATACTGTTATTCTGAAATTTGGCAGTTGGCAACTGCCAAATTTCATCCCTGGCATAAGCCTCAAAAAACAACCTCATGTTCCGCAGGTTTTTTGAAGAAAAGCCTCTTAAGCCAGGCAGTTCAGCTTGAATGTCTTTTGAAAGATTATCAATAATAGCATGCCCCATTTCTCTTTTTGAACCTTTTCAAAAATCATTTTGCCTATACTATAATATAACAGTAGCAATTCTTTATTTACCAACTTTGCAGCTTGATAACGGCTCCGCAGTATTTGTTGCTTTAATTCCTGTACAAATTGCAGGTATGTTTTATTTTCTGTCATCGGTGTTTAAATCTTTCATCCTTTTAAATAGAACAAGTTCTATTTAAAATCTATTATATTTTATAAAGTCGGGTAAAGAGAAAATTAATTCTGACCAGGCTTTTAAAACCTGTAATTTTTTAGCTTCTTCATATCCTCACCGATTTTCTTATCCAAAATCTTTGCATAATGTTGTGTGGTTTTAAGATTTCTATGGCCAAGCATTTTACTTACGGTTTCAATTGGTATTCCATTGCTCAATGTTACCGTCGTAGCAAATGTGTGCCGCGCTATATGAAAAGTAAGATTAAAATGAATGCCGCAACTATCAGCGATTTCCTTTAAATAAGAATTCAGTTTCTGATTACTTAACACGGGCAAAACCTTTCCTTTTGCCTGACATCGTTCATCATCTTTATAACGCTCAATTATTTCTAAAGCTGCTGGAATTATTGGTATTCTTGATGTAATATTTGTTTTCTGCCGTTTTGCAATGATCCACAAATCGCCACTGCTGCCTTTGACTATTTCTGTCTGGTTTAGTTTCTCAATATCAGCATAAGCAAGGCCAGTGTAACAACAAAACAAAAAGATATCACGACTAATGCAAGGCGCTCTATCGCGAAATGCTTCCGGGCAATTCTTTTCAGTTGGTCTTCTGTCAATGCCTCACGCTCTACTTCTTTTTTTGACATCTTGAAGCCAACAAAAGGATCTCGCAGCAGTTTACCGCTTTTTACGCAACGATTAACAATTTTCTTAAAGTTGCTCAGGTATTTCATAGTACTGTTGTGATCGCAATTTCGAACTGTTTTCAGCCAGAATTCATACCCCGTTATGAAATCATAATCGAGCTTTGGAATTTCTATATCATCAACCCCATACTTAAATTGAAGAAAATGAAGTGTGTGTTTGTATGAAATCTCATAGCGTTCCAATGTTGCCGGGGCAAAATCTTTTCCAACCAATGCTTTCATTTGTTCGTTATGCAGTTTAAACTGCTCCATCAACATATGATTTTCTTTATCCAGCTTTCTGCCAAGCATCAGATCTTTTATTTTGACGGGTGTTATTTCTTCATCCATTTCAATTAAATGTCGCTTCGCTTCAAATACTTTTTGCTGAAGTATATCAAGATATGAGTTTATACTTTTTGCATAATCGGTCTTTCCTTCGGCTCTGCCGGCACTCACATTCCAGCTTTGCGTGAAACATCTTCTTTTTGTACTAATCTCAGAACATGTAGAATCAACCGTGATTCTCAGGTAGATAGATATTTCTCCTCCCTCATTTTTATGCTTTTTTTTAAGGTAAAAAAAGCATCCAAAATTTTTTTCCATGATTCACACTTTTTATGGTTACAAAATTGAGCTTTAAGTGAACTCAAACCAGGAGTTCATTTTGCATAACATGTTAACCTTTAGTACTTTGTGTTAAATTCCGTGAGCGATTTGTCAATTTAGATTAGGTACACGAATTGCTCACGGAACTTATCCGTAAAATGGGGCAAAACCGCGTAAAGTAAAAAAGTGCTAAAAATGCAAAAAGCCCGTCACACTTAAGTTTCACGAGCTTTTAGTTAATTGAAGTAAGTTGAAATATAGCTTTCAGCGGAGGGAGAGGGATTCGAACCCCCGGACCTGTTACAGTCAACGGTTTTCAAGACCGCCTCATTAAACCGCTCTGACATCCCTCCGGCGCAAATATAAGATGCGAATCTTATCAGCAAAAAAAATGTATGACCATTTTATGAAATGCTTTGAATACTGAAAACATCTTCGTTCACATAAAAATATCTATCGCATACCTTTGCTCATCTTAAATGAAACATCTTGCAGCTTTAAATAAATATTTCTGGAAATACAGGGTGCGTTTGCTGGCAGGTATTTTCTTCGTTGTATTATCCAACTATTTTACGGTAATGGCGCCCGAAGTTACGGGCTATGTTGTGAGCCAGGTGCAGCAATATATTTCAGGTCAGCCCGGCAAAACAACCGAAAATTATTCCGCTTCTGTGCTGGCTTTAATTAACTGGTTGCGGGATTTTAGTTTCAGCAAAATTGTTTTAATAAGCAGCATCGTTATTCTACTGCTGGCCTTATTGCGGGGCATATTTATGTTTCTTATGCGGCAAACCCTTATTGTTATGAGCCGTTATATTGAATATGAT
>JAEWJV010000614.1 GCA_023386395.1 Bacteroidota bacterium | reverse complement strand
CCCTTCCAGGCGTCAAAATTTTCTTTATCAAGCGAAACGGGATTTTTCTCCGCCTGGTCGCCGGCACGCATCATGGCATCGGCGCCGCGGTTGTAATAATAAAAATCACGCAAGGCCGTATCGGCATCAGTGGCAAACTTAATATCCTGGCTTTCTTTGTTTCTATCCTGGCCAATTGTTCTGAAAGTTTGCGGCTGAAATGTCATGGTATTATTATCTGCCAGCTTAAACCATTGTACACTGTCTAAAGAAATGTCAACCGGGTCTGTTCCAAAAAACCAGCCGCGTATAAACCAGTCAATATCCACGCCACTGGCATCACGCAACGTTCTGAACAAATCTGCCGGCGTAGGATGCTTGAACGCCCATCTTTCTGCATATTGTTTAAAAGCATAATCAAACAGGTCGCGGCCCATAACGGTTTCACGAAGGATATTTAACCCGGTAGAGGCTTTTGCATACGCATTGGAACCAACGCTTGCAACAGCATCGCCTTTTGTCATAATCGGTTCAAGTTTATCTTTTGGCAGGCGCATGTAACCGGTAATTAAATGCGCAGGCCCGCGGGTAGAAGGATAGTTATTATCAAACTCCTGCTCAGTTAAAAACTGGCAGAAAGTATTCAGGCCTTCATCCATCCACCAATACTGGCGTTCATCGCTGTTTACGATCATCGGGAAAAAGTTGTGGCCTACTTCATGAATGGTTACACCGATCATTCCATATTTTGTTCCTTCACTGTAAGTTCCATCTTTTTCTGTTCTTCCATAATTCATGGCCAGCATAGGATATTCCATACCATTGGCCGCCTCAACGGATGTAGCCTGCGGATAAGGATAAGGAATAGTATGTTTACTATAAGTTCTTAAAGTATGTGCAACCACTCTGGTGGAGTATTTGCTCCAAAGCGTGTAGGCTTCTTTGGGATAATAGCTTTGCGCCATTATCTTTTTTCCATTGATGTCAATCTGCATGCCGTCCCAAATAAATTTGCGGGAAGAATTGAATGCAAAATCCCTTACATTTTTGGCTTCAAAAACCCAGGTTTTAGTAGCCGGGCTTTTGGATTGTTCAGCCGCTTTGGCTTCATCTAATGTTACAATTTCTACCGGTTGTGAAGCGGAATGTGCCTGCTGCCAGCGATTATATTGTGCGGCGGAAAGCATTTGCTTCAGGTTAGTGCATTCTCCTGTGGCTGCCACAATATGATCCGCCGGTGTGGTGATCTTCACTTTAAAATCGCCGAAGGTTAAAGCAAACTCAGCGCCGCCTGTAAACTGGCTATGTTCCCAGCCCTTAAAATCACTGTACACAGCCATGCGCGGGTACCATTGTGTTATTGAATAAAGATTGTTGCCATCTTCAGGAAAATTTTCATACCCGCCACGGCCTCCAATTTCATGTTTGTTATTGATCTTATAATTCCAGTCAATTTTAAAAACAAATTGCTGGCCGGGTGCCAAAGGTGATGGCAGGTTAATGCGCATCATGGTTTGAACAACGGTATAGGTTAATTCTTTGCCGGAGGCATCGGTTACCTTTGCGAGGTTTACACCATAACCTTCCATTTTTCTGCCGGGCTCAAAATTCATTAGCTGCGCACTGGTGACATGGTCACCAATTTTACCGGTATTATCTTTATTGTTATCACTTTGCGGGTTATGAATATTTTCATCCAACTGCAGCCAGATATAATCCAATTTATCGGGCGACTGGTTAAAATAAGTTACGGTTTCTTTTCCGCGTATATAATTGTTCTGCTCATCCAGCGTAACATCAATATCATAGTTGGCTTTCTGCTGCCAGTATTTGGGGCCGGGAGCGCCGCTTGCCGTTCTGTATTCATTCGGTGTGGGCAATAGAAAACCAAGGTCTTCAAAGCGGTTGCCATGGTTGCTTTGCGGGTTGTTGTAAAACTGTGACTGGGCGATAGCGGCAGTAGATGCTATCATACATAAACAAACTAAAAACTGCTTCATTATGCTGATGTATATTTTATATTGATTCAAATAATTTAAGAACATGACCAGCTTGGCGCGCTATGCGCCTGACTGCATTATTACATCCTGGTGCATTGAAGTGCCTGACCATGTTACTTCATCACCATTCTTTTCCCCGAAAGGATTTCTTTCAACCGCCATCTGCAATGAAAGCCCAAATATAATTCCGCTGATAAAAAGCAGCCAGTAACGAAACGAGGCCCTCAGGATGGTTACAAATATATAAGAAACGATGAGTACCACCAACGCCACCAGGATTTGTGCGATTTCTATACCGCAGTTAAAGGCAAGCAATGGGATAAAGATGTTCTCCGTTTTCCCCAGCATGCTTTTCAAACTGTAGGCAAAGCCAAGGCCATGCACCATTCCAAAAACCAGCGCCATAAAATAGATGAACGAAACTTTTTTTTGCTGCGACACATCTTTCACAAAAACATTACTTACTGCCGTGAGCAGTATAGTAACTGCAATAAAAAATTCGGTGATGCTGCTTTTTACGCTGATAATATTAAACGTGCTTAATACAAGCGTGGAGCAATGGCCAATGGTAAAAGCAGTTACGAGAATGAATATTTTTTTATAGTCTTTAAACTGGTATCGCAGGCAAAGCGCTGTTACAAACAGGATGTGGTCGAGCGCCTCCCATGTTAAAATATGTTCAAGGCCGGTTGTAAAATATAAACCAAAATTATGCATGCGTATTTGTTGTATCTGATTAATGCAGAGTTTTGCGGCTTTGCAAATAAAATGAGCGCAATAATAACACAACTGTTTTTTACGGCAATGCTTTCCCTGCTGCACCCGTTTTATATATCAATGACGGAGATTGAGCATGACAAAGCCAATAATACGCTCGAAATAAGTGTGCGCATTTTTACAGATGACCTTGAAAAGACCATTCGTCAAACCTATAAAGGCAAGGTTGATCTTTTGAATAAAAACGACAAAACCAATTCTGAAAAACTGCTTCAGCAATATATCAGTAAGCACCTTATTATAAAAGCTGATGGCAAAGTTTTAAATTTAAAGTTTGATGGTTTTGAAAGTGAGGAAGGCAGTATCTGGAGTTATCTTGAATGTAATAATATATCGTCGGTGAACACACTTGAAATAACCAATACTATTTTATACGATTATAAGCAGGAACAGGTAAACTTCATTCATGTAAAAGCCGGAAGTTTTGAAGAAACCTCAAAGCTGAATTATCCTGACGATTATATAAAGTTTACGTTGAAATAAACTGTTTAATTAATCACGAAAAATTAAGCCGCCATAATAATCTTTGAAGCAAGTTCCTTTAAAAATTCGCCATCAGCGGCACTGCCTGATATAGCACTGTTGATACCAATACCTTTCAGGTTATATTCGTGCAGCAATAAAATAATTTTTTCCGCGCCCGATAAACCATAATTCTTCACAGCCGTTAAAGCTTGTCTCGCAGCAAAAGGATTATTATAAAACAACGGTTTTAACGCGTTTTCAGAATAGTCATTCATGGCGGCAGCCATATATATTTTACTGAAGTAATTATACAAGGTGGGCAATACTAATTGCAATGGTGCAGCTTTTGGATTGGATTGAAAATATTGAATGATACGAATGGCTTTCGGCAGGTTTTTCTGGCTGATGGCATCCTGCAGTTCAAACACATTAAACTCCTTACTTACGCCTACAAATTTTTCAATATCATCTTCTGTAATTGTTTTTCTTTGATTCAGGTTAATGGAAATTTTCTCAAGTTCATTCTTCAGGCGGCTGAGATCATTTCCTATATGGTCAACCAATAACAATAATGCATTCTGATTGATAGATAATCCAAGGCCTGCCGCCGCCTGCTGGGTCCATTCAGGTAACTGGTTCTCATAAATTTTTTTAGTAGAAAGCAGTTCACCGTGCTGTTTAACCGCTTTGGAAAACTTCGTACGGGCATCCAGCTTCTTTTCCTTATAACTCACTACAAAAATCGTTGAAGCCAGTGGTTTGGAGATATAGCTTTCCAGTTTTTCAATGTCTTTCATTTGCTGCGCTTCTTTCAGCACTACTACTTTTCTTTCTCCAAACATCGGGTAGCCCATGCAGGCATTTACCACACCTGGCCAATCTGCATCTTTACCGTAAAAAACCGTAAGGTTAAATGCAGCCTCGCTTTCATTTAAAATTTTATGTTCGGCATAATCCATTACCTCATCAATAAAAAAAGGCTCGTCTCCTTCAAGCCAGTAAACAGGCTTGAATTTCTTTTGCTTCCAGTCGGCAATAATTTTTTCGGCAGACATGCGCCAAAGATAAGTTTACATTAAAACGGTTAAGGCAGGAATTATACACACTGGTATTGCCATTTCACAAGGTTTTCATCCGTTCAACTTTTGTTTTGCCGGTAATTGAATACGCCTGAACTTGCAGGCGGCACTTACTTTCAATTATTCGTATGAAGGAACTTACTGTTGAACACCTGCAGGCATTTAGCGATTTTCATAATATTCCTGTTACACAACTGCAATGGCTCATAAACCAGGGCGAAGTAGTGGAACTGGAACAAAACGATTTATTATTTAATACCGGCGACCCGGTTAATCAGTTATATATTGTACTTGGCGGCAAACTGCGTGTATGTGTTGTGCAACAGGGTAAGCAGAGAGAGCTGCGCATACTGGATGCCGGCCACGTAACCGGTTTCCTTCCTTATTCAAGGGCAACCATTACGCCGGCCTTTTGTGAGGCACTGGAAAGATCAGGTGTTTTTAAATGCAGCGCCGAAAAAATAAAGGCGGGCATGGCGGATAACTATGAACTAACGGAAACGCTGGTGCATATGATGATAAACCGCGTTCGTGAATTCACTTCTATACAACAGCAAAACGAAAAAATGTTTGCGCTGGGCAAGCTCTCCGCAGGGCTTGCACACGAATTAAATAATCCTGCAGCCGCCATATCAAGAGCGGCAGCGCTATTACAAAGCCAGGTAAACCAGTTACCGCATTTATTTAAAAAGGTTTCGGGATTACAGATACCTGCTGAACGAATTGATAAGATCAGTAACCTCATCAATACAAAAATTAATACAGAACCTGCAGCCTTAAGCTTTATGCAAAAGGCTTCATTGGAAGATGAGATTAACGACTGGCTTTATGATAATGGCCTCGGGGATACCGACACAGAAGGGCTTGTGGAAAAGGGTTTTACAAGCAGTGAACTGGATGTGTTTAAATCTTGTTCGGCGCCACAGGAATTACCGGTGTTAATTGAATGGGTAAGCAACTATCTTGTTACGCATAAAATGGCGGATGATATCCGCATTTCGGCAGAGCGCATATCAGGCCTTGTGGGCGCAGTTAAAAATTTTACTTTTATGGATAAAGATGCCGACAGGCAAATGGTAAATATCCACACCGGCATACGCAACACATTAGCCATGCTGAACTATAAACTGCGCAAAGGCAATATTAATGTGATAGAAGATTTTGATGAAACCATTCCTGCAATAAAAGCGTTTCCCGGCGAGTTGAACCAGGTGTGGACAAACATAATTGATAACGCTATTGATGCAATGGAAATAAATAGCAAAGGCAATCTCACCATAACATCAGGGCACGATGAGAAATTTGTGAAAGTGTATATTAAAGACGATGGCCCGGGTATCCCGGAGGATGTGCAACAAAAGATATTTATGCCTTTCTTTACAACCAAAGAAATGGGCAAGGGCAGCGGCCTCGGACTTGATGTGGTAAACCGGATTATGCAGCAGCATAACGGCACTGTAAAAGTAAAATCAGCGCCAGGTGCAACGGAGTTTGAAGTTTGCCTTCCCGTTTAAATAAATTACATGAACCAGCCAATCATATTAGTAATAGACGACGATGTTCAGGTTTTACGCGCCATTACACGCGACCTGAAAAATAAATTCAGGCAGGAATACCGCGTACTCAGCACTTCATCTGCAAAAGAAATTTTAGGCAGCTTGCTGGAGTTAAAAAATAAAGGCGAAACAGTAGCCATGTTTATTTCAGACCAGCGTATGCCCGAAATGCAGGGCGTTGATTTTTTAACGCAGGCAATGGAATTTTATGACGACGCCAAAAAAGTTTTGCTCACGGCCTATTCTGATACAGACGCTGCCATAAAAGCTATCAATACGGTTAAGCTTGATTATTATCTTACCAAGCCCTGGGACCCTCCGGAAGAAAAATTATATCCGGTATTGAATGATCTGCTGGATGACTGGCAGAACAGCTTTCACCCCGAGTTTAAAGGCATAAAACTGGTAGGTTATCAATTCTCTCCAAAAAGCCATGAAATAAAGGAATTCTTATCCGGCAATCTTATTCCCTATCAGTGGCTTGATGCAAATTCGGAAGATGCGCACCAGCTAATACAGCTGAATAATATAGAAGCTAAAGATTTGCCGGCCATATTTTTTGAAGACGGAAAGCTGCTGCTGAGCCCTAAAATCATTGATGTGGCAAGGCATATTGGTTTAAACCCCGAAGCCAAAAACGAGATATACGATGTTGTAATTATTGGTGCAGGCCCTGCTGGTTTGGCGGCATCCGTATATGGATCATCTGAAGGTTTAAAAACTTTATTAATAGAAAGAAAAGCGCCGGGCGGCCAGGCCGGCACCAGTTCCCGTATTGAAAATTATCTTGGTTTTCCAACGGGTTTAAGCGGTTCAGATCTTACCAAACGAGCTATTACGCAGTCGAAAAGATTTGGTACGGATTTTCTTTCGCCGCAAACTGTAAAGCGAATTGAACTGCTTGATAATTATAAGAAAATTATTTTGGAAGATGACAGTTCTATCATGACCAAATCAATTGTAATTACAACCGGTGTTGATTACAGGCAACTTTCAACGCCCGGGATAGAAAAATTTACGGGTGCAGGCGTTTATTACGGCGCAGCCAATACTGAAGCGCTGGCCTGTAAAAGCAAAGATGTTTTTATTGTAGGCGGTGGTAATTCAGCCGGGCAGGCAGCCATGTATCTTTCCAAGTTTGCCAGGCAGGTAACTATTTTAATAAGAAAGGATAGCCTGTCTTATACCATGTCTTCTTATTTGATAGACCAGATAAAAAATGTACATAATATTACTGTATGCATTTTGAGTGAAGTGGTGGAAGCCAGGGGCAATGAACGGCTGGAGCAGTTGGTAATAAAACAGGTTAAAACCGGCGAAACCCATACCGTGGATGCAGCCGCACTGTACATTTTCATTGGCGCAAAACCTTATACCGAATGGCTGCATGGTTTGGTAATAGCAAACAATAAAGGTTTTATTGAAACGGGAAGGGATTTAAACCTGTGTGAGAATTTTCACAAAGCATGGAAACTGGAACGCGATCCTTATTTACTCGAAACAAGCTGCCCCGGCATTTTTGCGGCAGGCGATGTGCGTGCAGGTGCCATGAACCGCGTGGCATCAGCCGTTGGCGAAGGCTCTATGGCTATAAGTTTTGTACATAAATATCTTGCCGAAATATAAATAACATTGTTATGAATGAAATATGCGGGCACATTCAGTCCATCACCGAAATAAAACTGCCTAAAGAACTGGTATGTGAAGAGTGTATAAAAAACGGGGGCGAGTGGGTACATTTAAGAACCTGCCAAACCTGTGGCGCTACATTGTGTTGTGATAGTTCGCCATATAAACATGCCACTAAACATTATCACCGCAGCGGCCACCCTGTTATCATCTCTGCAGAGCCTGGTGAAAGATGGCTTTGGTGTTATAAAGACGAAGTAATGGCGGAATATTAAGTGGTGTTTCGCCGCCCGTCCGTTATCCGGCGTCATTGGCAGTATCGCTTTACCTACTGCTTTCAGGGTTTTACCTACGTTATCAGCAGCCAAACCTAAAGCGCCTTTATACCAAATAATCTCCTCAATAT
>JAEWJV010000546.1 GCA_023386395.1 Bacteroidota bacterium | reverse complement strand
CTGATGTTCTTAAAATAATACCAGACTTACAGGTGATTAATAAATCTTCACTTTCTTCAACGTCGAGAATGCCTACCAGGCTGCCTGTTTTTTCTGTTACATTGATGGTTTTTACACCCTTGCCGCCCCTGTTTGTAATGCGGTATTCATCAACCCTGGTACGTTTGCCAAAACCTTTTTCACTAACAACCAAAACCGTTTTTGCAGTTTCGTTCCTTTGGACACAAATCATACCAATTACTTCATCCTTTGCATTATCTACTTCAATTCCACCAACACCAATGGCGCCGCGGCCTGTTGCCCTTACTTTTTCTTCAGGGAAGCGAATGGCCCTGCCGCTTTTTACAGCCATCATTATTTCAGAACTTCCATCTGTTAGCCGTGCTGTGAGCAATTCATCCCCTTCTAAAATGGTAATGGCATTAACGCCTGTGGCCCTTGGCCTGCTAAAATCTGCCAGTGCCGTTTTTTTAATAACACCCTTCCTGGTACACAGCACTATATTGTGCCCTTCAACAAACTCCCTGTCTTCAAGGTTTTTAACGTTCATAATGGCCTTCACCTTATCGCCAGGCACTAACTGCACCATGTTCTGAATAGCCCTGCCTTTACTTTGTTTTTCGCCATCCGGCACTTCATATACCTTAAGCCAGTAGCATCTTCCCTGCTGGCTAAAGAACAGCATGGTATCGTGTGTGGAAGCAACAAACAAATGTTCTACATAATCTTCATCTCTTGTTTTGCTGCCAATGGCGCCACGGCCACCGCGACGCTGCTGCCTGTATTCAGATGCGCTGGTTCTTTTTATATAACCTAAATGCGAAATGGTTATTACCACATCTTCTTTTTCAATCAAATCTTCAATGCGCATTTCGTTGGCCAGGTACTGGATTTCTGTTTGCCTGGGCTTGCCGTATCTTTCTTTAACTTCCAGTAATTCTTTCTTTATAAGATCATACCTTAATTCTTCACTGGCAAGCAAGGATTCCAAACCGGCAATTTGCTTTTGCAGTTCTTCGTATTCTTCCTTAATCTTTTCACGCTCCATACCGGTAAGGCGCTGCAGCCTTAATTCAAGAATTGCTTTTGCCTGTATTTCATCCAAACCCCAGCCTGCGTTTATTAAATTGTCTTTTGCAATTTCAGGTGTGGAAGAATTTCTTATTAACCGGATTACTTCATCCAGATGATCCAGCGCAATCAGGTAGCCGTTTAAAATATGTGCTCTTTCCCTGGCTTTGCGCAGTTCATAATTGGCGCGGCGGATAACCACCTCCATCCTGAAATCGATGAACTCGCTTATGAGCACTTTTACATTTAAAGTCTTTGGTCTACCCTTGCTTAATGCAACATTATTAATGCCGTAACTTGTTTGCAGCTCGGTATATTTATATAATTGATTGATGATAACGGTTGCAACGCCATCACGTTTCAAATCAATTACAATACGGGTGCCTTCTTTCTTATTGCTTTCATTGTTTACATGCGCAATGCCTTCAATAGTTTTATCATTAACCAACTGGCCAATGCGGTCGGTTAATGTATCACGGTTTACCTGGTAAGGTACAGCCGTAATAATAATTTGTTCACGGCCGCTTGCTTTTGTTTCCACATGGCATTTACCCCGCAGCACCACTCTTCCCCGGCCGGTAAGCATGCCCTGCTGCACACCATCCATGCCGTAAATAACGCCGCCTGTTGGAAAGTCCGGCGCCTTTACATATTTCATTAAATCTTCTGCTGATATTTCTTTATCATCGATATGTGCAATACAACCATCAATTACTTCTGATAAATTATGCGGCATCATATTCGTTGCCATACCTACGGCAATACCGCTTGAACCATTTACCAGCAACTGCGGGATACGCGTGGGCAATACTACCGGCTCTTCCAGCGAATCATCAAAGTTTAACTGGAAATCCACGGTTTCTTTTTCAATATCATCCAGCATGCTTTCTGCAAGACGCTCCAGCCTTGCTTCTGTATAACGCATGGCCGCAGGCGGATCGCCATCAGGGCTTCCAAAGTTTCCCTGTTTGTCAACAAGTGTATGGTTCATGCTCCACTCCTGTCCCATTCTCACCAGGGCATCATATACAGCGCCATCACCGTGCGGGTGATATTTACCCAGCACCTCTCCCACTATACGGGCGCACTTTTTATAAGGACGGTTATAACTTAAACCCAGTTCGTTCATCGCATATAAAATCCTGCGGTGTACCGGTTTAAAGCCATCACGCACATCGGGCAAGGCACGGCCAACAATAACCGACATTGAATAATCAATGTAGGCCGTTTTCATTTGTTCCTCAATATTTACCTGGATGACGCGATCGTTATCTGCAGTTTCCTGCGGTAGTTGATTTTCTTCCATTCGTTATTTACATGTAATATAAAATCGCTAAAAAAATAAAGCCCGCAAATTTAATGATTTATATGCTGTTTAAGGGTTTAAGCGGAGTATTTTTTGCACGTGTGAATGTTAATAAACCTAACCCTCGTTCCCTCTCCACAGAGTGTAGAGGGATGACCCTGTTTTAATGTCGTAATAAAAACTCGTGCAACGGGTTACGAATATTCTTAGCCACGCTTAAATATTTGTTTATTACGCTGCCTTTGAAAGATTTTTGTTTAGATTATCAGCAATGTTTTTTTTATGGCATCATGGTTGTGCCGCAGCACTTGTACTGTATATTTTATGGCGGCTGTGAGCTGTGGATGAAACTGCTTTAATCTTTGGATTAACCGCGAAATAAGATAAAGAATGTCAGGCCACATTACAGTGCAACAGACTTCCAACAATTAGGCACCCGTATTCAAATTATATAACACTTTCGAAGCCGGGCATCCCTCTCAACAAAAGTGGAGAGGGAACGAGGGTGAGGGCTCTACACCTTTTGTATATCATACACTACCACCTTGCTCCAAAGCCCGCTGTAGTTTTTAATAAATTCCTGGTGAATGGGATGACTTTGATAGTTTGCCTGGTCAGCCAGCGTATCAAAAAACATTAATTCAGAAACTGCCCATGAAGCATCTACCACATCGCGTTTTTCAGTATCGGCAACAATACCAACCTGCAATTCTTTTATTTCCGGAATTTTTGATAAGGTCTTTACGCCTTCCACCAGTTTATCACGGTCTTCAAGAGAACCGGCATTCGTAAGCCAGAAAAAAACATGATGTGCTATTTGTTTACTTTTCATATTGAGTGATTTTGCATTTACAGCTAAAGCAACGCTGCCTGCTGCAGATGTAAGTATAAATTTTCTGCGGGATGATTTTTTCATTGATGATTATTTTAACTGCAATAAATTATAAGCAGGTAAATATAATATGCGTTGAAGAAAATTGCTTAAGGATTTTTAGCTTGATTTTTTTGAGCCACGAATGCACTTGATAAACCCCAGGGG
>JAEWJV010000156.1 GCA_023386395.1 Bacteroidota bacterium | reverse complement strand
TATTAATATTTACTATGCAGCTTGTTGCAACTGCACAAAATAAAAAGCTAAACATACTTTTAATAACATCAGAAGATAACGGCCCCGATCTTGGATGTTATGGCGCAAAAGATTTACAAACGCCTTTTTTAGACAGGCTGGCACAACAGGGTGTGAAATTTCAGAATGCTTTTGTTACCTATGCATTGTGCAGTCCTTCAAGATCAACTTTATTTACAGGACTATATCCACATCAAAATGGCCAGGTTGGTTTGGCAACGCATCACTTTCGCATGTATGATGGCATTAAAACATTACCGGTTTATTTAAAAGAAGCAGGTTATAGAACAGGTTGTATTGGCAAAATACATGTGAATCCGGAATCTGCGCTGCCATTCGATTTCAGGCCGGCGAAGTCCACACAATTGCAGGGTTCCAATTTTGCAAGAAAAAATCTTGGTTTATATGCATTACTGGCAGATAGTTTTATGAATGCATCTGGTGAACCGTTCTTTCTTATGGTGAATTATCCCGATGCACATACAAATTGGAAGCGGCAGGTTGATGGCATGCCTGCAAAACCTTTGGACAGTAACGATATTTTTTCGCCACCATCTTTTGTTGGGTCCAACAGCAATCATTTAAAACAAATGACAGCCAATTATTACAATAGTGTTGAACGTGTTGATCAATTGATTGGCGACCTTCTTGATAAATTAAAATCGAAAGGTAAAGGCAAGAATACACTGGTTATTTATTTAGGCGATCATGGTGCTGAATTTTCAAGGGGAAAATTTTCATTATACGAAGCAGGCTTGCGCATACCCTTAATTATTGAATGGCCGGGTGTGAGTAAACAAAGCACCATTACTGATATGACCTCAACCATTGATCTTGTGCCTACAATGTTGGACGCGGCGAATATTTCTATTCCAAAAAATTTACCAGGCAAATCATTAAAATCAATTCTAATAGGTCAAGAAAATGAACATCCAACCAAATATATTTTTAGTGAAACAGGTTGCCCCTTTCCATTTGCTTATTATCCGGGCAACAGTGTGCGTAATCAGCAATATAAACTCATTCATAACCTGCTTCCTGAAAGAGAAAATCCAAGTGTAAAAATATATACAGGTCATACAATGGACGGCTTTGAAGCAGGCACAACCCAGGAAGAAATTGATGCATCGGACGCGCAGGTTAAGAAAGCTTATGCAATATGGAAACATCCGCCGGAATATGAATTATATAACCTTAGTAAAGACCCGGATGAATTCGATAACCTTTCTGATGATCCGAAATATGCATCAGTAAAAAATGAATTGATTACCGTTTTAAATAATTGGGAAAAACAAACGGCAAATCCTTTTGCCGATAAAACGATGCTCTCAAAGTTTACTGCGGAAGTTGATGAAGTTGAAAAAAAGCATCCAGATATGGATGATGCAAAAGATAAAAACCTTAAATGGAAGTATGTTGATTATTTCGCCGATTATATTAAAAGACACAAATCAAATTAAGTTCAATACTATCATTTTTAACCTATATCGCAGTATGAAAAAAATCATCATTTCCTGCCTTACCTGTTTAGTATATTATAATGCATTGGCCAATATAGAATTACCATCCATATTTGGAGATAATATGGTGCTGCAACAAAAATCAAAGGTTGCAATATGGGGTAAAGCGAATACCAACAAAACGATAAAGATTCTTACATCTTGGGATAAACACACTTATACTACAACATCAAACGACATCGGTTATTGGAAAACTTTTATTCAAACACCTGCAGCAGGCGGACCATATACTATAACTTTTAATGATGGTAAAACCTTAGGGCTTCATAATATCTTAATTGGTGAGGTTTGGGTTTGTTCCGGCCAGTCGAATATGGAGATGCCAATGAAGGGTTATGACAACCAGCCTGTACTTAATTCAAATGAAATACTCGCTGAAGCCAACAATTCATCTTTACGTTTGTTTCATGTGCAGCGCGCCGTATCAAATACACCCCAAAATAATTGTATTGGAAGCTGGGAAGTTTCTTCGCCGGAAACTGCTTCAACATTCAGTGCTATTGGTTTTCAGTTTGCAAAAAGATTGCAGGCAATTTTAAAAGTACCTGTTGGCATTATTGAATCCAATTGGGGCGGAACACCCATTGAAGCATGGATGGATAAAGAAAGCCTCTCTCCTTTCACGAATGTATCAGTTCCACAACCCAATGATACAGCCAAAGCTGACCGGCTTAAACCAACCTGCTTATTCAATGGCATGATCAACCCCATTGCAGGTTATGCCATCAAAGGTTTTTTATGGTACCAGGGTGAAACAAACGTGCCGCATCCCACAGGTTACGATGACTTAATGAAATCAATGGTGGAAGGATGGCGAAAGCTTTGGCAACAGGATAGTCTTTCATTTTATTATGTGCAAATAGCACCCTGGAATTATGGCGCTAAAAAAGATTCGGTCCCTTATTTAAGAGAAGCTCAGCAAAAGGCAGCATCAAAAATCTCATTCAGCGGCATGGCTGTTAGCATTGATAAGGGAAATGAATTCACTATACATCCGCCGGATAAAACAACTATCAGTAACCGCCTGCTGTATTGGGCTTTGGGCAACACCTATCATATAAAAGGAATTGCATACCACAGTCCGTATTATGAGAAAATGAAAACTCAAAACGATACCATTGCCGTAAGTTTTACCAACACGCCAAATGGTTTTACGTCGGATCATAAAGATATTGTTGGCTTTGAGATAGCAGGTAGTGATCATGTGTTTCGTCCTGCAACTGTCAAAATTGTTAAAAATACTATTGAAGTGCATAGTACGAATGTGCATCAGCCTGTTGCTATAAGATATTGCTTTACTGATTTCATTGAAGGGAATTTATATAATACAGAAGGCCTGCCTGTAGCGCCTTTCAGAACCGATGACTGGAAATAAATATTCACGGCTTATACTTTTCACGATTAATAAATGCTTGCATGACATCAAATAAAAAATACCCCTGGGTACTTGTAGGTTTATTATGGATAGTAGGTTTATTAAATTATCTCGACAGGCAAATGCTGGCTACCATGCGGCCTGCTATGCAATCATCTATTACCGAACTACAATCAGCAGAAAACTTTGGTTACCTGATGGGTATATTTCTCTGGATATATGGATTTATGAGCCCAGTGGCAGGATTGATTGCAGATAAGTTTAGCAAGAAGTGGGTGATAATCGGCAGCCTGTTTGTTTGGTCGGCTGTTACGTTTGCAATGGGGTATGCTAAATCTTATCATGAATTATATTGGCTGCGTGCTACAATGGGTATTAGCGAAGCATTATATCTTCCAACAGCACTTGCTTTAATTACTGAATTTCACCAGGGCAAAACAAGATCGCTTGCTATTGGTATTCACATGACAGGCTTATATGTTGGAACAGCGCTCGGCGGATTTGGCGCTACCATTGCAGCGACGCATTCATGGCAAATTACATTTCATGTTTTCGGAATCGTTGGTATCATTTACTCATTGATACTGGTATTGTTTTTAAAAAAGAAACAGCATAAAGAAGATGATATCATACCATTAAAAGAAACAATAAAAAAATCATCAGGCCCTTTTGCTGCATTAAGAACGTTATTCACTAATGTTTCCTTCTGGATCATTCTTATTTATTTTGCTATACCTAGTTTGCCAAGCTGGGCCACCAAAAACTGGCTGCCAACATTACTTGCTCAAAACTTAAACATTTCTATGGCCCAGGCCGGACCTATTGCAACCATTACAATTGCCGTATCACAATTTATTGGTGTTATAGGTGGTGGCGCATTGTCTGACTGGTGGGTGAGAAAAAATATAAGAGGACGAACATTTACCAGCGGCATTGGCTTAATACTCACTATACCTGCCCTGTTATTGTTGGGCTTTGGCAATTCCTTGGTTGGTTTTATTGCCGCCGGCTTTTGTTTTGGTGTTGGCTTTGGAATGTTTGATGGTAATAATATGCCGATACTTTGTCAGTTCATTTCATCAAAACACAGGGCTACAGCTTATGGATTGATGAATATGACAGGTGTTTTCTTCGGTGCTTTTATTACGGATGTTTTAGGAAAATCATCCGATGCAGGTAAACTCGGAAATGGCTTTGCATGGTTAGCTGTAATTGTTGCGATAGCAGTTGCTTTGTTGTTTACATTTCTCCGGCCTAAAAAAGAAGATTACGATTTTGAAAGCGGTGATTAAGACAACTGTTTTTAATACTCATTTTCTGAGTTAGCGGTAACTAATTATGCAGTTTACTTAAGTAACACCTGTCAATCCAGCAAAAATTTAAAAATCTTAAGTCAATGCATCGCAAGGGAAATTATTATCAATTATCTTAAACCAGCGTTGGGATATGTAAACTACTTAAAGCCTTCCTGAAATGCGATGGATATTGTTCCACTTGCCGCCAGTGTATAGTGTATGATCTGCTTGCGGGTGTTGTAGCACCAGCTTGCTACAAAGAAACCTGCAAAACGTTGCATGCTCAAACATTAATACCAGGCCGGTATTTCAAGCCCCCTGCTTACCTTCTCTGATATACGCCATCACTTCCGAATAGAGAAAATAAACCCTGTTCCTGTATTTATGGGAAGGCAGCCCGCGCTTTACCCAATCCGTTAAGGTAACCAGTGATATGTTAAGCCGCCTCGCCATTTCTTTTCTGCTTACCGGCAATTCCGCATGGTTATCCGCAGGAACGTTCGTAGCCAGGGTTGCTGCCAAATGTTCACGCAGCGCTTCATTAATCCATCTTTTAAAATCAAGTTCTGTAGGAAAATAAATTGTCGCCATAACTACCAATTTTATACACCTAAAAATCATTACCACCTGCTCAAAAACATCGGCCAACTGCGGGTTCGATGAAGGCGCATATTGAACATAGCCGTACACGCGCAGTTCATTTAAATGCTGATACGCGCGTTTAAGCTAAACATCCCGCACGGCTTCTGTCGGCTAGTGCCAGCAGTTCACAATGCATTATATGCCCTGCCGCTAATTGCCGTTTGCTTCATAATATGCCTGAAGCGGAAAACCAACGGTTGGCAAACCCCTGCCGCTAATCTCCGTTTTCTTCAATGTTGCGTGCCCGCTAAGCAGACACACCAGTTTTATAGATCTAAAAAATTACAACCTGTTCAGGAATACCCGGCTGCCAACAAGCGGGTTCGATGAAGGTTCATATTGAATATAACCGTATTCGCGCAGTTCATGCATGCATCTATTGTATGTCCTGCGGCTAATCTTTACTTTCTTCATTAGTGTATGCCGGTTGATATAAATGCTATCCTGGCCGGCACACAAGCTCTGTTCATGCAGCAGGGCAATGTAAAGACAGGTGTGCGTCACACCGATCCGCGCATCCTCGGCAATCGTTTCATAAAAATCCGTCAACAGCTGCAACTCTTCCATCACTTTACTTTTTGCTGAGATAAAATTTGCCTTATTTCCAGGCACATAGCTTAACAGGGGCCTGGTCTTCTAACTGAAAGCACCGGTGCTGTCTTCAGAAAGTGCAGCGGCTCTATAAAAAGGGCATTATCTTTCTTAAACCGTTCCGACGCACAGCTCCTATTACCGTTTTAATCTTTGTGCCTTACCCTTTTGTTTTTTCAACAACCGCACTACCTATCACCGTTTTATTTTTCGCGCCTTCACCCTTTTCTTTTTCAACAGGCCTTTGTCACTGCCTGAAGCCTCGCCATCCGTATCACGCACCACATCATTTCCGGGCAGCGCCCTTTTCCTGCCAGCCTGTAATTTTTTTTCCAGCCAGCGGTTCAATAAAAAGCGGTAAGCTTCTTCAACGGATATACCTTTTCCATCAAAAAAATAAAACCGCTGGGACACTTCGAAGCGCGACCGTATGGCATTAAGGTTACCCATCATCGGATGCAAAGGCACCGTTGCCCAATGCTTTAATTTCAAGGCATCAGCAAAGGGTTTGCCTTCATCTGTGGCAGCCAAACGAAGCAGGTCAGTGACAATCGCTTCAATTTGATTTTCTCTTTGCCAGCCCGCTTTATCGTGCAAGCTACCGGCAGCACCTGCTTCCCAATCTGTCCTATCCACCCCTTGTTTAATTTTACCGGTACCCGCCTGCCAACCTGTTTCATCTACTCCCTGTTTAAATTCACCGGCAGCAGCCGCTTGCCAATTTGGCCCACCCAAGTCCTGATCAAAGCTGCCGCCGGCATTCATCTGCCAGTCCGTTTCCCCCATACGCCTGTCAAGCTCCTTTAGGTTGACACCCTGTATGGAAAGGTCAAGCACCTTAACCTCTTTTAGAAAAGATGCATCATAATAACTGCAGATATATTCATCGCCTTTACGTTCAAAATAAAGCTGGCAGGTCAGCAGATCGGGGCCCCTCGCCACCTGTTCGGTCAACACAAAATCTGCCGGCTTAAAACACACATATTGTAGTAGCCGGTGACCGAGGTTTTCGCTAAAACCGGTTGCCACCAGCATTTCCGTTAGCGATGCAACGTTTTGAATGTTCATAACAAATAATTGATACAGGCTACCTGTTGATCAGGAAATCTTCATTCCTTTTTTCTGCCGGGTTCTTTTCTTGGGAAGCAGGCTGTCGTCGCCATCATCTTTATTTTTTACAGCGGCTTTCTGGCCTTGTTTAACTTCCTGCTTTTCTTCCTGTGGGCCCTGCTTTATTTCCTTTCCATTGACCGGGTGTTCGGCCTGGTATGGGGTGAGGTCTTCTTTCTGCAGGCGTTTCATGCCACTATCGTAAAGTGTCGCTACTTTAAATTGAGGGTTGGCTTCCAGAAACATTTTGTGCTCAGTTCCGTTGGCACTGATCGTCACAGACTGGATATTGCCTTTCTGCAATGAGTGCAGCAGGGCTGCTTCCTGGTCGGGGTGCTCAAGTTCCTTTACAGCATATTTACCCACGGCCGCTTTCAGGTCATAGCCATAATTCTCATGGTACTGTTTGACTTCATGATTGTTATGTTTATCCTTGTTATCAAAATCAAGCTGTATCCAGGCCTTATAAGGTTCACCAGCCTTATTCGTCAAGTCTTTATATACGGCACGGCCTTCCAGGAGATTATAAGCTTCTTTGGCGGTAACGCCTTTGCCTTTGTTCAAATAGAAGATCTGTTCCATTTTTTCTCCATTGGTGCGTTCCAGCGAAGCATGATAGCTGTTAAGAAAATACATATCAGAATTTTCCGGCCTGCGGAACTGTAATACCGCTTCAAAAGGTTTTTTATTCACTTCTGTTTTGAAGGTCATCTGGAAGGCATCTTTGCCTTCCTTTAAATGTTGGGCAAGTTCATCGTGTTGGTTCTCACCAAAGCCCATGTATTTGATATTGTCTTTCAAATACGCATAATTGTTTTCGTTCATGATGGTTAAATTTTTTGAATTAATAAAATGATTTATCTGACCATAAGAAATTTGTTGTAGAAATTCGCTCAGTGAACCGGCATGTATAACTTTATAATCACGGCCTTCGCCGGCTTCGCTTTGAGAAAATGCATGCGCTTCATCCTGCTTTTTAAAGAAGTGCATATCGCCTTTTTCCAGGAAGTAAGGGACCGTATTATAGGCAATCCAGCATGCCCTGTTTAACAGGATATGCATAGCTTCTTCAAACAATGCATCCGATATAACATGTTCCCGGTTCATCTGAGGTCGGGTAATGCAATCGCCCTGACAATTTTCCTGTTATGCACTTTCATCAGCAAATGCCTGCCGCCATTTTTCTCCATGATCTGAATAGCCAGGAACTTGGCATCAGGGATGGTAAACTTATTCAGTGCGACCACAGCCACGTTACGGCTGTTTGCTTTCACGACCTTTGTGTTGCCGGCGATATACAAAGGGTTTAATTCATTTTCCTGTACAGCGGTTCTTTTACTTTTCTTTTTATCCCGGATATAAAATTTGAGCAGGTCAATATCATAATCAACAGCACTGTGATTGTCAATCCTGAGTTGATAGAAGATGATGTCATCTTTGATATAGATACCCGATACAATGGCATCAACGTCCCAGGCATGATCATGCATGCCGTGCATTGTTCGCCGGTTGTCCAGCAGGCTACTGGCATACGTTGCAACAGCAGCCTTACCGCGTGGTGTGATATGCCATACCAGCGTTGAGGGGTTGGCATCATAGCTTACCGGAAAAGTATAAACACTTCCGTCTTCGGTGATAACGCTAAGGTTAGTAGCCGCTAAATTTTCCCCGGCTGCTTTCACCAGTAAAATATTAGGAGCTTCCTTCACCTGCTGTACCAACACATTCTTTGTCCCAACATCAACATGCAGTATTTTAAAAGGAAGAACAACACTCGTTGTTTTGTCTGTGGCCAAAGCCAGTGACGGGGTTTGTGCGAAAGTTGAAACGAGTAACCAGCATCCACACATCAAACACATCAATCGTTTCATAAAATTGATTTTAGCGATTAAGAAAAAATTTTCATCTTATTCCTCCTCCTTTGGAGGATTTAGGGGAGGCTGCTTTTATCCTGCAACAAGACTTTATAGCCGGCTTTCACCATCACTTTTACCAGCTTTACTTTTTTACTCAATAAATTTTTGACCGTGCTGATGCCGGCAGCCGTGGCCTGCGCCGCCAGCGATGGATTAAGCGTCGTAAGTTCCATTGTTTGCAAACCGTTATCGGCAGATTGCTTGGCCACATCACGGGTGATAGCGCCCGGAATATAAATACCCGGCAGCCCGTCCATATCATAAACATCCAGTTTAACCGGGTAAATCGAATGGCCGTTGCGGATAGAATTGATCTTTACATCTAACCTTTCGCCATGGAGCGCAACCGTCCCGTACACGAAGTTGCCCGCAGGTATCTTCACATCTTTTATATAAGCATCACCTGTTAACCGGAGTTTTATAACAGCGCCATTGACCAGGGTTTGGCTTTCATTGACGACGGCTTCAATCGCGTTGGACCTTGCGGTGTCGGTGGTGGCGCCCAGGCTGTAAAAGCCGTTTACGGCAGTATCATTAACAGAATGGTTACTCACCGTAAAAGCACCGGCTGTTTGCTGTGCTTGCTTTTCATTCAGTTGCTGGGTTACCCTTTCCGGATGTTGTATGTCGAGTATTTTATCCATCATAGAAGAAAGCTGCTCGATCTCTTCATCGCTGTCATCTTTTTGATTAAGCGATTGCATCATATCTTCCAATTGGGCAATATTGTTGTCCTTGTCTATGCCTTTATCTGTTTCCTCATAACTACCTGTCTTTGCAAGGGAAGGCTGTGGCGTACTGATCACTTTGTTTAACGCCGATAACTTTTGCATCAGCCTTTCTGCTGACCGGTCAGTACCCGTGTTATAGGGAGATGTATTTAATCCACGGCCTTTCAAAAGGGAAGGCTGGTTAAACCTGCCCGCTGAACTTTGGGCAATATCCTCCAGGTCATTTGCCGGTGCAGCATTATGCTCCCGGTAATAGGGATCGTTGCGTATCGCTTCTTTTAACTTCATGGAATCTTTATCAGCTTTATCATAAAAACCCAGCTTATCCAATACGGTTTCTTTCCGGGGCTTCGGCTTTGGCAAATGCGTATTTAAACCTTGCTTATCCGCCGTTGTACTTTCCATATTTTTATTGCCCTGGCCACCACCCAGCGCCCAGAAGCCAAGTGTTAGAAAGGGTATTACCAGTACAGGTAACATCAATAACATCTTTCGTTTACGCAGGTCTGCCTGCGGTTGTTTCACTTTGTTGCTCACCTGTTTTCTGTTTTTTTCAGCGGTGTTCGCGATTACTTCGTAATTCATACGCCTCATTTTTTATGTTGTGATTGATATAATTGCTCAAGCTTGATTATACTATCCATCAAACCCGGACGATGCAGCATAATGCTATCATACATCATTTTCCCAACCTTTGTTTGTTGTAAACTGTCCATATATTTCTTGAACGCCTGCACTTGTTGTTGTTCAGTGATAAGAAAATTGCTCTGGATAGCTGCTTCGTCTTTATTATAATATTGGGGAATACTTAAGCGATCAACTTTGACAGCTTTCAGTTGTTCTTTTTCAATAACTGCAGCCACAATGAAATAGGTACTTAAAGCGATTCCTGTTAAAAAGAAAATGACTAATAGTATCTTCATTGAAAAAGAAGAAATCTTCTCTGCCTGTTTGTTCATAAACCTGGCAAAGCCTGTTTGAACTTTCAGCAAAAAGATAACAATGCCTTTTGCCACTTTATCCTTATCATCTTCATATCTTCTCTTCAACCGTTTCATCTTACCATCGTTTTAAGGTCCTTATTCTCCATGGTCTTCCACTTTTCAATTAAAAAGCCGTGCGGGTTATTGTCCGAGCGTGATACATTGCGCAAATACCCTTCCGTGGTCAAACTTCTGATCACGATGCTGGCAGGGCGAATGATCTTTTCCTTGCCATAGTACCGGAAATAAAACGGGTATTGGTTCACGTCAACCATAATGCTGTCTGCATCAATTTGCTGGCTAATGTTACCCGATATGATATTACTGTAATAGTTGTTCTCTTTTAAGTTATCATACTGTTCTTTGGCGGATCCATCGGCGAGGTAAAGTGCTTTAGCCATGTTTGCCTGTATCACTTTATCATCAGGGTCCAGCGTGAAAAAATAATGATGGAACATCCGGATGTGGTCCTTTGCTGCCACCGGGATATTATACTTCCTTTCGGCAGCAAAGGCTTCGAGTGCTTTACCATTGGCCAGGATGTAAATCCGCTGAGAGGATTCATAGATAGATTGATGGGCGGTATATAATCCATATACCGTTAAACCGGAACAAACAATAACGACCATCCCCATAAAAAACCGCATCTGCCGGAAACAGGTATCAATATTTTTAGTTTGCCTGAACATAAATTTCATTTTTAAAGTCCTTTACTTAGGTGCCTTTTACTTTGTCCTTAAAATAATCGCCCATTTCACCCGCATAACCCTGCGACATCATATGTTTTGTATCGCCATACACATCTTTTACCATAGATGCCGTGCCGCGGGAAACAGTGTTCACGGCGGAACTCGTTGCAGAAGCCGTCATGCTGGAAACCTTGTAGAGTAAGGTGTTGCCGCCGCCTGCATGAACGATATAATTGGCAACGGAAGGCACCGTAAAGTAGCCGATGATGCCAATGATCATAAACACGAGATAGGCAGTATCCGTAGCACTGAAAAAAGTATTGCCCTGGTCCCCTATCTGCTCTATATCCACCTTTAGCATGTTCTCCTGTATCTTACCGATGATAGCGCCGAAGATGTT
>JAEWJV010000516.1 GCA_023386395.1 Bacteroidota bacterium | reverse complement strand
GCATATACCTTGCGAGGCACTGCAGCCATTCATCGTATGTTATTTTATATGGGACAGCGAAGGCCCTATGGATTCAACAATGATCGTTGAATCGCCCCCGAGCGGCTTTTGTTCCATCGTGTTTAATTATGGAGATGCATATCACCTGCAAAATAAAAAATATGAGAAGCTGCCGGTGCCGCTCCAGTTTGCAGCAGGGCAAAGCATTTACAGTTATAATTTGTTTTTGCAGGGAACCATTGGCATTGCGGGCATTGTATTTAAACCTGCGGCGCTGGCAACAATTTTTAACTGGCCCATGTTTGAATTTGTTGAAGAACGCATTGACCTGTATAAACTGTTTACGAAAGAAATTACGGATAAATATATAGCTGCTATTAAATTGGCTAATAATGAACAGGAGAAAGTGGCGTTGCTTGAAGCATTTATGCTGCAGCAATTGCGTATGCTGAAACCTGAGCCTGATTATATAGATGAAGCAGCCGATTTTATTGTGGAACAAAATGGCATGTTGCAGGTAAACGACCTGCTTGAAAAAAGTTATATGAGCCGCCGCACGTTTGAGCGAAAGTTTTTTCAGAAGGTGGGGCTAAGCCCTAAATATTATGCCCGCATTCGCCGCATTGGTTATTTGTGCAATCTTATTGCAGGTAAAAAGAAAGTTGACTGGCCTAAAATTTTTTATGAATGCAATTTTTACGACCAGGCGCATTTTATAAAAGACTTTGAAGAATTTACAGGCCGCACACAACAACAATATTTAAAAGAAAATACAGAGCTCGCTAACTATGTAGAAAAGCCATTGGGCAATAAATGAATTTTAATTGAAGCATCATGCAGCCTGCTGACGCATTTTTACAATGGATTGACGCATACTTACAATGCCAGCCCGCGCCGGCTGAATAATTTTGTTCAACAAAACAAATTGTTCAACAACAAAAAATTATATCATGGAAACTACAGTAGCAATGCAGCATGAGCTTAGTTTAAAAAATGCCTGCGTTGAATTTATGTTTGCTTATCAGCAAAAAAATATTGATAAGATGTTATCACTCTGCAATGCCGATGGCATAGTTGAATTTGTGCCTTTGGGCGATGCCGGAACCGGCAAAATTGGTGAACTGGGTAAAGGCATCTGGACGGCATTGATAGATTGCTTTCCTGATATTGATAACACTTTGGATGCGGCCGTTGCTGAAGATGAAAGCACCATTCGCTGCCAGGTTGTAATTCGTGGCACGCAGGCAAAAGACTTTGCAGGCATTGAAAGCAAAGGAAAGAATTTTGACAGCGACCATATTTTCGTTTTCCGTTTTAGCTACGATAATATAATTGAGCACATAACGGTTACCTGGGATCACTCAGACTTTATGAAGCAGTTAGGCGCCTGATTATCTTTACTGCTAACCGCACAACTTTATTTGCCTGCGCCTGCAGGTAAGGCTTGCCATGCAGTATATATGCATGCCGCATACATGGCAAGCTTTCTTCCACCATTAAATAATCATTACAAACAATAATAAAAATCTATGAAAAGGTTTAATGCCATTGTATTGGCCATGATCTTCCTTCAGCACACATTTGCACAAGACGCTAATCGAAGCCTCTCGAATTTAAATACTGTTACTGCAGTAAATGCATCGCTTCTTCCCGGAAATGATAGTGATATAAATATAGGTTCAGTTTCCAGGTCATGGAAAGATATATACCTTGATGGCTCAATCTACATAGGAGGTTCAAGGTTTATTGCTTATAGTACCGGAACAGGCCTGTTTAATACGGCCCTGGGCGCTGATGCATTGATTGCCGGCACTTCGGGCAATAACAATACCGCGATAGGGTTTAATACATTACACAACAATGTGGCCGGGCAATCAAACACAGCCAACGGTGCTTATGCTTTATATGCCAACAGGTCGGGTTCGTTTAATACGGCTACAGGACATGCAAGCCTTTACAATAATGCAGAAGGCTGGGCGAATACGGCAGCAGGATATAAAAGCCTTTACAGTAACACAACCGGGCATGGTAATACAGCTAGCGGCTACCAGGCGCTTTATTACAATATAAGCGGGGATTATAATACGGCAACGGGCGAGTCTTCACTGTTTATGAATACAACAGGCACCGGCAATACAGCAAACGGTTATTATACACTTGCGCAAAACACAACAGGAACCGGCAATACGGCAACGGGCACCGCCGCGCTTTCTGAAAACACAACAGGTTCAGGTAATACGGCAACCGGTAAGCTGGCGCTTAATCATAATATTACAGGCTATTCAAATACGGCAACGGGTATAGGCTCGCTTATGGCTAATATTTCCGGTTATGAGAATACGGCAAATGGGTTAAGTGCAATTACTGCAAATACCAATGGCTATTCCAATACTGCCAGCGGGGCCAGGGCGCTTTTTAAAAATACATCAGGTTATCAGAATACAGCAGGCGGGGTAAGCGCTTTATATAATAACACCCGTGGCTTTGGCAATGTTGCATACGGTTATAATGCGCTATACAGTAATACAACAGGCAGCAGGAATACCGCTATAGGCTTTTTTGCTAACGTAAGCACAGGAGGTTTAACCAATGCCACAGCCATTGGTTATATGGCGCGGGCAGACGGATCGAATAAAGTGCGTATAGGTAATACGAATATTGTTTCCATTGGCGGGCAGGTTTCATGGACAACTTTTTCTGATGGCCGTTATAAAATGAATAAAAAAGATGATGTAAAAGGGTTGGCTTTTATCAATCTGCTTAAACCCATTACTTATACGGTTGATATAAATGCACTGAATGCGCATTATGAAAGAAGCTCAACAAATGACAGCGCTTATAACAATCTGAAACAGGAAATGCGGGCTGAAGCAGCGCGTGCAGCAACTATTGTTTACAATGGTTTTGAAGCGCAGGAAGTGGAAGCTGCGGCCAGGCAACTGAACTATAATTTCAGCGGCGTTGATAAACCTCAAAGCAAGGATGGTTTATATGGATTACGCTACAGCGATTTTGTAGTACCGCTGGTAAAAGCTGTGCAGGAATTAAGCAGGGATAATGAAGCGAAAGATGAAAAAATAAATAACCTGCAAAAACAAATAGATGAGTTAAAGGCAATGATCGGTTCAAAACAAGTAACGGTCAATAATCAACAGGCTGCAGTTATTACTGCAGCATCGCTTGAGCAGAATATGCCTAATCCATTTCATAATACCACTACAATAGCTTATTCATTGCCTGCAAAGTTTTCATCGGCAAAAATTATTATCACTGATATAAATGGTAAGCAATTGAAGCAGTTAAATGTTTCAGGCGCAGGTAAAGGTGTTGTTCATATTGATGCATCCACACTTGCTTCGGGCGCTTATTATTATTCCTTGTATATAGATGGGCGTTTAGCTGATTCCAGGCAAATGATACGCAATTGAAAATAAGAGAACAAATCAATCTGTGCTGGCTTAATTGTGTAAAAAATTAGTTTGTGGAGGATGACTTTAAGTGCTGTTATTTTTACTGCTGCTGATGTAGCAATGCAGCCCCGTTAAAAATGTATATAGCACAAATGATAGCTTCTCCCAATATCAGTGGCAGCATAAATTTCATAAAACGCATTCTTAGCGAACCGGCCACATAGCACACGAGATCGGTGGGCGTAAAAGGCGTAAAAGCCCATATTAATATAAACCAAAAGCCGTAACGGCCATTCAGCTTACACCTCACCTGTTCGGTTTTTTGCGGGTATCGTTTTTCAAAATAACGAGCAAACCCCAGGTAATCTGAAGCGTAAAAAAGAAGCGCCGACACAACAAAAATGCTCGCCATAAATACAATTAATAATAAAAGCGGTGTTGCTGAAAAAAGTATGATACCTGTTAACAAAAACGGCGTACCGGGTACAAGTGTAAAACCGCGTACAACACAAACTATAAAAAATGCTGCCAGCATTTGATGATTGTAACGCTTAATAAATGCAGCAATATTTTGGCCGGTGAGATAGGGCGAATATATTACGTACAAAGAAATACAGGTTAATAAAAAACATACCCAAACTATGCGCAAAAACTTTTTTGTTGCGAGGGAATCCATAAACTAATTTTTAGCATAGTAAACAAATGCAGGAGGGATGTTAAGGAATGCAAAACCACAGCTTACCGAAAAGAATTGCCGCTTAAGCAAGCTTATATCGTTTAATGAATATTGAAACTGTATATAATAACCGTTTGGTTTAAGCACTCTTTTACAGGCGTGCAAAATGCTGCTTTTTTGTTTTGCAGCAATATTGGCAAGCGGCAAACCGGAGATGATATAATCAACAGACCGGTCGGAAATATATTTGGGCAGTAACAATACATCATCATTTATTTTAGTAAGCCGTTCATCATTAAATTTTTCCAGCCGGTTAAAAAGCGTGGGATTAATTTCAAAAGTCGTAAGCCTTGAATGCCGGCTCATTTTAGAAAGTATATGCCTCGTAATACTTCCGGTGCCGGCGCCCAATTCTACAATATGTACTGTTTTTTTAAAATTAATAATACGGGTCATGCGTTTTGAAAGATGTGATGAGCTTTCTATTACAGAGCCTGTTTGCTTTATATTGCCGAATGCAGCTTTTAAAAACGTAAACATGTTTGCGTGATTTATGAAGCAAAAAAAAGCGGCTGCAAAACCGTAGACAAATAAAATCGACAGGCCTTTATTAATCACTAACCAAAAGGTGTTTTACAGGAATAAATAAAAAAACAGCAGCATATATGCTTTGTTGCCGGTTAAAAGCCATTGGTTGCCTGAAAACATAGCTTCATCGGTAATATTTTGTTGCAAGGCATCGTTAGCTACTTTTACGTATGCGTTTCAGGTTTTTAAATTATCAATCCCGTTTTGGAAAATTGCGCAGGGTTTTACTGCACGTGCTTTTTTGGTCAGTATTTTTAGGAGCGCAGTGGTATTTTAACCTGGTATCGTTTAACGACCTGAGAAATACACCTGCAGCTTACTTATATCCAATAAGAATAACGGTTTGCTTAATGATGGTTTATTATCCATTGATATATTATATAGTACCCAAATTCTTTGCAAGAAAAAAATATTTTAAAGGCATACTTGCATCGCTGTTGCTAATTGTTATATATGCTGTTGTTGATGCCACATGGGAAATGTCAATTCTTAACGAATGCCGGGAATGCATGGAAGCAGTAAAAGAAAAACAATCTGCTTATTATGATTACCTGCAACGAGGTAGTTTAAATGTTATACTCACGCGAATAACAGGTTTAGGTATTACGTACCAGCTTTTGCTGTTAATGGCTTTGCCTGTTGGCATAAAAATAAGTACAGCCTATTTGCGGCAACGGGTAGCTACACTGCAACTGGCAAAAGAAAATATGGAACTGGAATTTAATTTTTTGAAAGCGCAAATTCATCCTCACTTTCTTTTTAATACGCTTAATAATATTTATGCACTAATATTGAAAAATAAAAAAGAACAATCTGCAGAAACGGTTGCCCGCCTGGCTAATTTCATGCGGTATTCTTTATACCAGGATGAAAAAGAAAA
The DNA here is from genome assembly GCA_023386395.1 of Bacteroidota bacterium. Classification (GTDB taxonomy): domain Bacteria; phylum Bacteroidota; class Bacteroidia; order Chitinophagales; family Chitinophagaceae; genus Parafilimonas. The sequence goes on along the minus strand of JAEWJV010000516.1, from coordinate 39 downwards.
TACCATTGGCAAAGAAATTCAGTTGCTGAAAGATTATAT
>JAEWJV010000509.1 GCA_023386395.1 Bacteroidota bacterium | reverse complement strand
GCATATACGTACCCTTAAGCTCCGGCGCTTTTAATACGAATTCATTCAGCTTTTCATCGTACTCAAATTTAGCACCCAGCTTTTCAAACCCTATAATGTGCGTATCAAGCCTTCTCCGGCCAATTTTATCGCCACCAGGTTTTGGTATATAAGCTTTTTTAAAGCGGGCAAGCATGGGTCCCGCTACCATAACAGAACCACGCATTTTGCTGCTTTTATCCCTGAAATCGCTGGTTCCAAAATAATCAGGGTTCACATTATCTGCCTGGAAAGTATAGCTATTCTTGGAAAGGCGTTCCACTTTTACATTCAGCAACTGCAGCAATTCAATCAGCCGGTTTACATCAAGTATATCCGGAACATTATTTACCGTTACTTTTTCTGCTGTAAGTAAAACAGCCGAGATAATTTGAAGGGCTTCGTTTTTAGCGCCTTGGGGTGTAATGTTTCCTTTTAATCTTTTTCCGCCAATAACTTCAAATGCTGACATAGTTATAGTTGAAGGCGAAAGATAGTGTGAATTGCCCCAATTCAATAATGCTGTTTTGTAAGAATTTTGAGACAGGCAAGAAAAAAAACGGAATAAAGTTGGAAAATTTAAATTAACTGTTAATTTAGCTCCGCCAAAAAAAATGGCCCTTCCGTGGAAACGGACTGGCCTCTAACGATTGCTTGCCATATGAAAAAGTTCGAATAATTTCTTTTTGATTTAGAATTCAGGCCTCTTCCGATTGCTTCTCTAACGATTGCCTGCCTTTGAATTTCTAAACTGATGTAAAATTAGGCTGCGGGTTTCTCCTGTAAAAACAAAGATGTATGTAATTTGATTACGGCAAAAGATGCAGAAAAACGCAAAAACCCTTGCTGACAAAGGATTACAGGAGCTGTTGCATTATGATGCCCAACGTATTTCCCAGGGTTTCAAAACCATGTTTTTGCGAGCCAGAAAAAAAAATATTAAAAAAGATTTGGAAGAATGAGATTAGCTGTTAATTTAGCCACTGCCAAAAAAAATGGCCCTTCCGTGGAAACGGACTGGCCTCTAACGATTGCTTGCCATATGAAAAAGTTCAAAAATTCGTTTGTTCTAGTTTAGAATTCGGGCCTCTTCCGGTTGCTTCTCTAACGATTGCCTGCCTTTGAATTTCTAAACTGATGTAAAATTAAGCCGAGACTTTCTCCTGTAAAAACAAAGATGTGTGTAATTTGATTATGGCGAAACCTGTTGAAAAATGCAAAAACCCTTGCTGGTAAAGGATTGCAGGGGGGGTGTACTATGATGTCCAACTTGTTTTATAACAACTTTTTTATTTATGAATCCGTAGCTTAAAAGAAAGATATGAGGAAAAATACAGGAAGGATGAAAAATTGAAATTATATGTTACCTTAGCCGCCGTCTAAAAAAAATGGCCCTTCCGTGGAAACGGACTGGCCTCTAACGATTGCTTGCCATATGAAAAAGTTCGAATAATTTCTTTTTTGATTTAGTTTCAGGCCTCTTCCGGTTGCTTCTCTAACGATTGTCTGCCTCTGAAATACTAAACTGGTGTAAAAGTAATTCACCGGTTATTCCGGATAAAACAAAATTTGACGTAATTTGATTACCTCAAAAGCGTTAAAAAAAAGCTGTAACCCTTATTGGTAAAGGGTTTTAAAAGAGTTTTTGTTATGATGCCCAACAGATTTACAGACGCACTTTTTCAACTGATTAAAAGCCTTGAGAAGGCTGAAAAAAGGCATTTTAAACTATATATAAAACGAAGTTCTTCTAATGAGAACCTCAAAATAGTACATCTTTTCGATGCGCTTGATAAAATGGATGATTATGATGAAAGGATTTTGATGAAGCGGTTAAAGCCTGTTACCAAGCCCCAGCTTGCTAATTTAAAAGCGCATTTGTATAAACAATTACTGGCAAGCCTGAGGCTGCTGAAAGCGGCTGTGAATATTGATCTTCAGCTAAGTGAATTGCTTGATAATGCGCGGGTGCTGTATTATAAGGGGCTGAAGCTGCAAAGCTTTAAAATGCTTGAAAAGGCAAAGGAAATAGCAAAAGCAAACCATAAATATAATTTCCTTGCGCAGGTAATATCGCTTGAGAAGAAAATTGAGACGCTTCACATTACAAGAAGTACACTTGAAAAAACGGAATTGCTTGCCAATGAGGCATTGGATATAGGGGAGCATATTAACAACGTTATTAAGCTCTCGAACCTTGCGTTGCTTTTATATCGTTGGTATGTGCAAAATGGTTATGCAAGAAATATTGAGGATGAAAAAGGTGTTCGGTCTTTCTTCAAACAAATGCTGCCCCCCGATATTGAGAGCATTACCGATTTTTATGAGCGCCTGTATCTCTATCAAAGCTATTGCTGGTATGCTTTTATACGGCAGGACTTTTTAATGTATTACCGTTACAGTAAAAAATGGGTTGATCTTTTTTACGAAGAGCCTGAAATGATCACCGTTGAAACAGGCCATTATATAAAAGGGATGCATACGCTGCTGAATGCTTTGTTTAATCTCCGTCATTATGAAATGTTCCAGCAAATCCTGAAGCGTTTTGAAAGGTTTGCAACCACTCCATCTTCCAGCACGCATGATAATTTTCGTGTGCACACTTTTATCTACATAAGCGCTGCGGAAATAAACTGGCATTTAATAACGGGTACTTTCTCCAAAGGACTGGAACTGGTGCCGCGCATAGAAGCCGGCCTGCAGGAATATGCTGTATATGTTGACCTGCACCGGATACTTATATTTAATTACAAATTTGCTGTATTATACTTTGGCAGCGGCGATTATAACACCTGCATCGATTACCTGCAGCGGGTTATTAATGATCATAGTAACCTTCGTATAGACCTGCAATGTTACGCCCGCCTGCTGCATTTAATGGCCCATTATGAATTAGGGAATGATACAATTATCGAATCGCTCACAAGGTCTGTTTACCGCTTCATGGCCAAGATGAAAAACCTGTCTGTGGTTGAAGAAGAAATATTCAAGTTTATAAGAAACTCTTTAAAAGTTTCAACAAGACAGATGAAACCACAGTTGGAAATCTTCTTATCAAGGGTTAAACATCTTGAAAAGAATCGCTTTGAAACAAGGGCTTTCTCTTATCTTGATGTAATATCATGGATTGAAAGCAAGGTTTATGAAAAACCTATGAGCGAAATCGTTCATGCCAAATACCTTGAAAGCAAACACCGTCATCATGCAAAGCCTGCTAAGGCCTTACAAATGGATTAAATTTCTTCTCATGGCCAATGGTAGTTGGCTCGCCGTGGCCGGGGTAAACAATGGTTTCATCAGGCAACACATATAGTTTTTCGCGGATGCTTTTATAAAGAATTTCTTCATTGCCACCCGGCAGGTCAAACCGGCCTATACTTTCATGAAATAAAACATCGCCGCCAATAATAAAATGCTGCGCCTCGCAGTAAAAGCAAACACTGGCCGGTGAATGGCCCGGCGTAAATAAGACTTTCAATTTATTATCGCCAAAAATAATTTCATCGCCTTCTTTCAAAAAATGCAACGGTCCTTTATAATTCGTAAAGCCAAGCCCGTATAAATTGCCCGATGCCGGCGCCGTTTCCAGCACCACCACTTCGCCTTCGTGAAGATGCAATTCAAGCCCGTAAGTTTTATGCACCCAGCTATTGCCAAAAACATGATCCAGGTGGCAATGTGTGTTCAGCAATAGCAACGGTTTTAATCTTTTTGTTGTTATATAATTTTGAAGCATTCTTTCTTCCTCTGTAAAATAACAGCCGGGATCAATAATAAGTGCTTCATCTTTTTCGTTGCTCAAAACGTAGGTGTTTTCAGCAAGCGGATTGAATGTAAAATGCTCTACTTTTATCATGTTGTTTGCAAATGCTTTACAAGTAATTATGCTAATTTTAAGATTTCAAAGACAGATATGCAAAATAAAGGTTTAAGAAACGGATTCGCGTTAAGTGTATCGCTGCTGCTTTTGCCAATTTTTCTTTCAGCACAGGTTAATACGGTTGAGTTTGGAAAGAACAGGGTTCAATACAAAAAATTTTCATGGAAGTTTTATCAAAGCCCCAATTTTAATGTTTACTATAACGAAGGCGGTTTGGAACTTGCCAAATTTGTGGTTCAGCTTGCAGAAGAAGAATTGGATTCTGTTGAAAACGAAGTAGATTATTCCCTACAACGTCGTGCAACCATTGTAATTTATAATAATTATGAGGACTATAAAACCAGCAATATCGGCCTTGGCATAGACTGGCAGAATGCCGGCGGTTTAACCACGCTTGTTAATAATAAAATTCCCCTCTATTTTGACGGAAACCATAATACATTTCGTCTTAAGGTAAGACAGGGCATTGCCAAAGTGCTTACCGATAATATTTTATTTGGCGCCTCTGTGGGTGAATTTGCCAGCAACCAGGCATTGCTCGATTTGCCCAAATGGCTAACTGATGGTTACGTGGATTATGTGGCAGAACATTGGAATATTGAAAGAGATGATGAATTAAAGAACGTTATTCTGAGCGGCGATTACAATAATTTTTACCAGTTTGCCTTTGACAAGCCAATACTCGCCGGCCACGCTTTTTGGTATTACATAGCAAGGAAATATAAACCTGAAAACGTTACCTATTTTTTATACCTCGCAAGGCTGTATAAAAGTTTAAATACGGCATCTATGCGTATTGCCAAAAAGAAGTTTAAATATGTGCTTGCCGATTTTATGGAAGAAGAACAGCAGCGCTATATTGACGACATTAAGCAACGCCGTAATGCTCCCCGGGGCAAGCTGGCAGTAGTGGAAGATTTATATAAAAGCGATTACTATCATTTTGCGGCTAATCCCAATCCTAAAAATAATTCGTATGCAGTAGTGCAGTTTACAAAAGGTAAATACCGGGTTAAATACTTTAATAATTTTTACGAAGAAAAAACATTGCTGGATTATGGTGTGCGCACCATTGTTGGCGATATGAACCCAAACATGCCAATTCTTGCATGGGATGGAAAAGGTTCGCGCCTTTTATGCATTTATACCAAAGAGGGTAAAACTTATATGTTTGTGTATGATGTAATTGCCAACATTAAACGTTTTCAACAGGAAATTGAAGGTTTTGATCAAATACTCGATGCTGGGTTTATTTTTAATGCCAACACACTATTATTAAGCGCTGTAAATAACGGCCACAGCGATATTTACACATACAGGATTGATAACGGCGCCATCAAGCAAATAACAAATGATGTGTATGATGATCTCGATCCAACCTTTGTTTCCTTCCCTGGAAGGC
>JAEWJV010000507.1 GCA_023386395.1 Bacteroidota bacterium | reverse complement strand
GATGGAAAGGTTGCCCATTTTCTGCCCGGAGCCCAAACAGAAAGGCCATCCCGGCGTATGGCGCCGCTCAACAGATATTTCCCTTTATAATCGTAGGTTACACGACCGAGATATGATATAAGGGAATTTTCTCCAATGAGCGTTTGAACAGAAACATTACTTGCATTGTTCAAGGTTTTAAGTTCATTGGAAGCCTGGTTGCCGCTTGCATTTTCATTGCGTACCCGCTGGCCCTGGTATTCATATACAGCAGTTGCTGTAACATGATGATCGCCAAATGTTTTATCAAACGAAAGCTGTTGAGTATATAACTGAACAGTAGAAACCGACCTGTTGTTAGTAATAGTAGCCAGTATAGCACTTGAGCCGGCCACAGTACCACCATCGTTAAATATGGGCGCAAAGCGATAGTCTAACCCATTGGCATAATCAATACCCATAGTGGAGCGAAACTTTAACCAGTCAGTAAAATTTATTTCAGCATATGCTGTTCCTAAAATTTTTGCTACTTTCCTGTTACCGGGGTTTTTCACAACTGCATCTTCAATGGGATTGGTGGGGTCGCCGCCGTCCAATACAGAGTTTACGCCCCTGAAGCCATCTGAAGTTGTGGGGTCATACACCGGCATATAGGGCATCAGTTTAATTACATTCACCAGGTTTGACCTTGTGCCTGTTTCATTATTATCATAAGCCTGGTTGCCGTAAGCCATATAGAGGTTTTCGCCAAAAGTGAAGACCTTACCAATTTTATGTTCTGAATTTATGCGGAAGTTATAACGGCGATAACCTACAGTAGGCGAGGTGCCTTTTTGATCAAAAAAGCCGGCAGAAGCATAAAAGCGGGAAACATCGTTACCGCCACTTAAACCTATATTGGTTTGCGTCATTGAACCTTGTTTAAAATATGCATCCTGCCAATCGGTAACATTATTACCATAAGTGGTAGCAGCGCCGTCGTAAATGGGCTGGTTAACCCATACCGGGTCGTAGCCTGGATCACGCCTGGGCACTAAACTTCCTCTGTAAGCGATAGCATATTGATCAAATTGTTCAGGATTTAGCAGGTCTAATCTTTGGGTAATATCCTGAATGCCATAATAAGAATTAAGGCTTACATGAAATTTACCATCCCGGCTGCCTTTTTTGGTAGTGATCATAATTACACCGCTGGTGGCCCTGGAGCCATATATAGCGGCTGCAGAAGCATCTTTTAATACATCCACAGATTCTATATCCCTTGTATCAATAGTAGAGAGATCGCCTGTAGGGAAACCATCCACCACATATAAAGGATTAGAAGCATAACTAATAGAACTTATACCTCTTATAGTAACAATCGGGGATGTGCCGGGGCTTCCGTTATTTACTACTGAAAGACCGGGTACACGGCCCTGCAATGCCTGCTGCACACTTACAACAGGAACTTCATTTAGTGTTTTATTGTTAACTGTTGAAATAGCCCCCGTAACATTTGTACGTTTTTGGGTACCGTAACCAACAACAATTACCTGCTCAAGCTGGGAATTGGTTGAGGTTAATGAAACGGTTATGTTGCTTTGATTGCCCACCGCAATTTCCTGGGCGGTAAAGCCTACAGAGCTTATTACCAGTACATCCGCAGGTGATGCGGATATAGAAAATGCTCCATTTTCGTTGGTAGTAGTTCCTCGGGAAGTTCCTTTTACGGTTACGGAAGCTGCGGGTACAGGTTTGCCTGTTTCATCCGTAACTTTTCCCTGAACTGTTTGGGCATTTGCTGTGGTTTGAAATGCCGAGAAAAAAATAAATGCTAAAATGGTCAATACCTGTTTTCTGGCAACAGCAAACAAATACCTCGTTAGTCGATTTGGCATGTTGATAATCATAAGAGTTGTTTTTAGAAATAAAAAGCTGTATTAGGTTATAGATTAAATTCTTTGAATACAAATCAAGAATACTAAGCAAACAATTATATCAGTCGTCGTACTAAAAATATTAATGGAAAAACAAAGCAATCATCTATTCCGGATTTGCGATAGTTTATAGAAACCGATTACGGAGAAGACACCTGTTTTTAGCTTAGCGCTGCATTTTCATCTTATTTATTTTCCGCACAATTGCTACATTTATCTTATAAAAGGCCGATTTTGCAGCTAAAGTAACATTTTATTTATTTTAGCAATCGATTGCATCAATTTTTTTTTATTTTGCTGTCAAATCGAAAAAATGGTCTTGGAGGATGTATGACCAAATAACTTCCATGAAGTGTATGCAATCAGGGTTTTTGTCTCATAAACAAGCAGTCAGTTTAAACAGCTTTAGTCTTAAAGCTGTTTTTAGTATGTTTGAAAGGTATTCGTATTTTCCTTTAAACTATAACTATGATTTTTGAAACAACGAGATTGGCCGTGCGGGAATTTACATACAATGATGCCACCTGTTTTTTCCAGATAAATGGTAATGAGACCGTGATGAAGCATATAAGAAAAGCCTTGACCAGGACAGCATCTGATAATTTTCTGAATGAAAACATTCAGTTTTACAGGCAACACGCAGGACTTGGCCGCTGGTGTGTTACAGAGAAAACCGGCAGTAATTTTATTGGCACTTTTGCGCTTATTTACCTGCCTTTTGAAGACGAGAAGGATAAAGTACAAATTGGTTATGCGCTGATGCCCGGCGCCTGGGGTAAAGGCTACGCTACAGAACTAACAATGGCTGGAATAGGCTATTACTTTAAGCATCATGTATATTCAGAATTGCATGCTATTACAAGTGTGCAGAATGTTCCTTCTAAAAAAGTTTTACTTAAATGCGGGTTTAAGGAAAATGGAATAACACAAAACGGAGAGGAATTAGTGCAACGGTATATTTATATAAAATAAACAGTTTAAATGCGCACCCTTTAAAAAAAATAGGCCTGCCCTGAAAAGAGCTGGCCGTTGCTAACCTATGAAAAACACCAAGTTAAATATCGTATGTATTAAGTTGAACTTATTTATGTAATCAGTTGCAAAGATAATTGTATTATTAAAAATAATATTGTGTCAAATGACACAAACTCCGCACATTTTATCTACCAAACGTTTTTAACACTCTGTTTAATAGTATTTTAATAGATAGGGATTATTATCATTCCGGCATCAAAAAACTTTATAAAGCATGCATTTAACCAAGGTCGGTTGCGATAAGCTTTAAAAATTCGTTGCGGGTTGGATATTTTTCAAACTCGCCAAAAAAAGCAGATGTTGTAGTTACTGAATTTTGCTTTTGAACCCCGCGCATCATCATGCACAGATGTTTTGCCTCAATTACCACCGCTACACCAAGAGGGTTTAATGCTTCTTTTATAGCATCAAGAATTTGTGTTGTAAGCCTTTCCTGTACCTGAAGCCTTCTTGAAAAAACATCCACCACCCTGGCAATTTTGCTTAAACCGGTTATATAACCATTAGGGATATAAGCAATATGCGCTTTGCCGAAAAAAGGCAGCATGTGGTGTTCGCACATGCTATACAGCTCAATATCTTTTACAACAATCATCTCGCTGATGTTTTCATGAAACTTGGCTGAATTTAATATTGAAATGGCATCCTGGCTATAGCCCTGCGTATTATACAACATGGCTTTTGCAATACGCTCGGGCGTTTTCAGCAAGCCTTCACGCTGCACATCTTCGCCAATGCTTTCGATTATATTCGCATAACTTTCCTTTAAGCTGTTAATGGCTACTTCATCATAATAAACTTTCTTTTCGTATAACATCGCTCTTTTTTTATATTAAAATATTTATGCAGGGTACTCTACAAAGTTCCTTTCAGTTTCGTACAGGCGCACCTGCAAATCAAAATCACTGTTTATTAATGGCCGCAGTATTTTGTAAATGATAACAGCAATATTTTCTGCAGTAGGGTTTAAGTTTTTAAATTCTTCCACATCGAGGTTGAGATTTTTATGATCGAAGCGTGCCAAAACATTTGCCCGGATAATTTCACTTAATTCTTTAAGGTCAATTACAAAGCCTGTTTGCGCATCGGGCACGCCTGTTATTTTTACTATCAGTTCATAATTATGGCCATGAAAATTTGGATTGTTGCATTTACCAAAAACCTTTTCGTTGGTGGCTTCATCAAAAGCATCGTTATGCAGGCGGTGCGCTGCATTAAAATGTTCTTTGCGGAAAACGGCTACTTTTTCATTCATAATTTATTCTCCAAAATACTCTACATAAATTCTCGGCGTTTCATATAGTTTTAAACTGTGTAAGGTAACATTTGGAGGAATGTGCGGCTGCAACTGTTTCCATATTTCAACTATCAAATTCTCTGTGCTGCACATTTTTCCTTCAAGGAATCCTACGTCGAGATTAAGATTTTTATGATCGAGCTTTTCAATTACATGCTCTTTTATAATGCTGCTTAATTGCTTGGCATCCATTATAAAACCGGTGTCTTTATCCGGAATGCCCTTTACGGTTACGAAAAGCTCAAAATTGTGTCCATGCCAGTTTTCGTTGGCGCAGGCCCCGAACACGGCCTCATTTTTTTCCTTGCTCCACGCAGGATTATATAGTTTATGCGCTGCATTAAAATGCTCCAGCCTCGTTAAATAAACCATCGCTGCTTTAAAAAATTTGCGCAAAGTTACGGCAAACGCAGGCTTTTGACGCAAGCTTCGTGCTGTAAGCTATGTTTCCGGAGATTCAGTATTAATATTATGAAATGGTTGAAAAAAGAAATAGGTTGTCTAAAGTTTTATAACCTGGTATCAGCAGTGTAATGTGCGTTCGCTATTATTTTTTATGAAAAAGTAAGCCTGCTTTCAATCCATAAGTCATAAAATGATAATTGCCGTTGTCTTTACTCTTTGTAAAGTTTGATAAGCTGTAAGAAACCTGCGGGCCGGCATAAACAGACGTATTTTTACCGGTGTTGAATTTAAAATCAAGCCCGGCCTGTAATTGCCATTGCGTTTTACGCAGGAGGCCAGGATTTGAAAAGTAGATATTGCTTTCTTCGTTATAAATAAGAGAATTTGAATTGAGCAATTGCCGCACAGAAAACCCTGCATTATAACCGAATGCAAACACTTTCCGTTGCAATAAATGCTGCTGAAAAGAAACGGGTAATTCTATAAAGTTATATTTATTGACATAATCTTTCACAATGCCCGGCCGGTAATAATTGTTTACGATATTATTGGGGCTTATTGCATAATTCGCATTAATCACACCGCGTACGTTAGATTCTGTTGAAAGGTGCGTAAAATTTAATCCTGCAGCTATTACACTGTTCTTTGATATGCTGCGTTGCACTTCAAACCCAAAACTGTAAGCTTTTGATGAAGAATATGCATGTTTATTAAAAACCGTATCGCCGCTGATTATAGCTGTGGGAGAGTATAATGCCTGTGATGCTAACTTTTCAGGTTTGCCAAGTCCTTTAACGGCATGGTTCATTCCATAAGAGGCATTTACGCCCCATTGCCATTTGGGGAGTTTATTGCTTTGCAAGGCTGGTTTTGCAATTTCAATATTATTGTTGATAATATTGTTTGAATCGTTTTTAGCAATGTTATTATTAACATTGCCATCAGCGGTTTTAGTAACCGGGGTTTGATTGATGGCCTGAGTTTTTTCAGGATTCTCTTGCTTTATATCTTTTTGCAGTGCATCTGCTCTATTATCATTACTGTTATCATTTGTTATAACATTACCGGGCTGTTCGTTGCTGTTTAAAGCATTATCCTTTGTTATGTCTGAAGGAATACCAGTGTGATTTTTTCCGATGCCTTTGTTGATACCAACCTCATTCCCGTTTTTGCTGATGAAGTTAACCTGGCTTTTATTTGGTGCCAATGGAGATTTGCTGCTATCAATATTGTTCTTTTCAACTTCATCGTTTATTGCAGCTACACCTGAGTCGGAGGCTGCGCTATCATGTGCAATAGCTGTATTACTGTTATTTGTTGCAACTGTATTTTGTACTGTGTCTTTTTTATTGCCTGTGTAATAAAACAACAATCCCGCAGCAGCCAAACCTGCTGCCAGCAAAAAAACGAAGGGCAACCTGCGCCGGCGCTTCTCCTTCAGCCTGCGGCTTATTTTTGCCCAGGCTTCATCAGACGGAGCCGGCTTAAAGCCCTCCATCAAATTTTTCACCTGTTTTTCAAATTCATTTTCCTGCATACCGCTGTTGTTTAATTTTCTCATTTCTTTTCTCAATCCAGGCAACCATCATTGTTCTTGCCCTCGCATACTGCGATCTTGAAGTGCCGGTATGTATGCCCAGCATTTCGCCAATCTCCACATGCGTAAAACCTTCCACTGCGTGAAGGTTAAAAATAGTCTGGCAACCAGTTGGCAATTGTCGTATTAAATCTGCCAGTTCTTTTGCCTGTAAATGAATCATCGGATTTTCTGTAGATACCGGGTGAAGATTGTCTTCTTCATATAGCATTTCTGTGCTGTAGCGTTTACTCTGCTTAAGATAATTCAAGGCTGTATTTACCATAATGCGCCGTATCCATGCGCCCAGCTCGCCCTCCTGCCGGTAGTGCTGAAGATTGCGAAAAACCTTTATAAAACCTTCCTGCAAAACATCTTCAGCATCGGCTGCAGATTTAGTATATCTGTAGCAAATGCCATACATGTCAGCCGCAAAATGATTGTATAATTGTTTCTGCGCTTCCGACTTTCCTCTAAGGCAATTCTTTACAAGTTCTTTATAGTCCATCCGGATGTTTAGCTGACAATGACAAATGATAAAGCGTTGCAATAACGGCCAAAATTTTTGTTGCCTGCCGGAAATTTTATGGAAGGAAAATCATTCCTTTTTAATATTTTCAAATAACTACATTTGCCGCCGGTTTGGTTTTGAAGGATGGAAGAATTTTCATCTGACAAATTAAAAGGGAATCCTGTTAAAATCAGGAGCTATCCCCGTAGCTGTAAGCTTTGTGAGTTGTGCGTGGTTAATTGTATGTTTTACACACCATTTGATCATCGCTCATTATTCACCTGCTGAAAATAAGCCACTGTTCACAAATGAATGGGAAGGTTTCAGCAGCCGGCAAGCCAGAAGACCTGCCAAACAAAAATATTATCTGGGCTTTCGGGTGAAAGGCAGAATGATAAGGTCTTACTGCAGAAGACATTTTCATTTCTATTATTCTTCGCGAAAGTTCATTCTTCAAAAACTTTTAAAACATTCAAAAGAAGAATGAGCATGAAAAAAATTCTTGTTACAGCAGTTGTATTAGCACTTGCACAATTTGTAAAAGCACAAACAGATTCATCGGGAAATTTATTGGATGATGTGGTAGTTACCGCAACAAAATCGCCCAAAAAAATGAGCGAAACGGGCAAGGTTATTAAAGTGATTACCAAAGATCAGATTGAACGCAGCGGCAGCAAAGACCTTGCGCAAATCTTAAATGAACAGGTTGGTGTTACCATTAATAATGCCACCAGCAATCCCGGCAAAGACAAGTCATTATACCTGCTTGGTACAACGGATAAATACACCCTGATTTTACTGGATGGTATTCCGCTGAACGAACCCGCAGGCGTTGGCGGCAGCTTTGATTTGCGTTTATTATCGCTCGATAATATTGAGCGTATTGAAATTTTGCAGGGCGGCCAAAGCACTTTATATGGTTCCAATGCGGTGGCCGGTGTTGTAAATATCATTTCAAAAAAACCGGATACAAAAAAGCCGCAATTAAATGGCTTGCTTACTTATGGCAGCTATAACAGTTTTAAAGGCAACGCCAACATGAGCCAGAAAACAAAGGTGCTGGAATATAATCTGAATTATACTTATTATAATACCGATGGTATAAGTGAAGCAAAAGATACAACAGGCAAGGCTGGCTTTGATAAAGACGGATTTACGCAGCACGCCTTGCAGGGAATTATTGGTATTAATATAACGGATAAGTTTAAGCTTTCTCCTTATTTCCGTTACACACATTTTAAAGGCGGTTATGATGCTGATGCATTTATTGATGCACCAAACACTTATATTTCGTCGCTTGTAAATACAGGGCTTAACGGCAACTATAATTATAAAAGTGGCAGCCTGCATTTTAATTATGGGTATGATTTCACAAAGCGTGATTACAGGAGTTCGTATGCTTTTCAATCGAGTGGAAAGTTTAATCATGCGGAAGCATACATCAATCAAACTTTCAATAAGCATATACAAATGGTTGCAGGATTGAATTATCAATCTTATACAATAAAAGATGTAGACACAACCAACAACATCATCAGCCCATATATATCTTTATTTTTACGCAGTAATAATGGTTTTAACCTCGAGTTGGGTGGCAGGTATAATCATCACAACCAATACGGTGATAATTTTACATATAGTTTTAATCCTTCTTATCTTATAAACAAAACAGTAAAAGTTTTTGCAAATGTTACAAGCGGTTTCAGGGCGCCTTCCATCAGTGAACTATTTGGACCTTATGGCGCTAACCCTCGTTTAAAGCCTGAAAAATCAACCACCCAGGAAGCAGGCCTGCAAACATTTTTGCTTGATAAAAAATTCGCATTTACAATTAATGGCTTCAATCGTTATATCAACAATGTAATTGTTTATGAAAGTAACGGCTATGAGAATTTAAATAAACAACATGATTACGGCGTGCAGGCTGAGGTGAATTACAATAATAAAAATTTACAGTTAAGCGCATCTTATGCTTACATCACCGGTAAGCTTACTGATAAAACTTCAGGCAAAGACACCAGTTATTTTAACCTGGTGCGCAGGCCGAAGAATGCTGTTAAACTATTTGCAGGTTATAACATAACACCATCATTGTATGTAAGCACCACTTTGCAGGTAACGGGTAAGCGCACCGATAATTATTTTGATCCGGATACATTCTTGTCTTCACAGGTTGATTTAAATGCTTATACTTTATGGGGCGCCTATATTCAATACAGTTTTATGAAGAAGCATTTGAATTTTTTTGTTGATATTAAGAATATCACCTGCAATACAAATTATTATGAAGTGTATGGTTATGCAGTGCAGGGCACCACTGTAAATGCAGGGCTTCATTTTAAACTCCATTAATGTAAAATATCGTGTTCCGGTTGTTATCATCATTTAAAGAAATGAATTTTGAACATGTATATAATAAGAAAGCGTTTAAAAAATGTTACCATGTATCTTTGCCGGCAGGCAGGCAATGCAACCTGATGCCGGCAGGCATGCAATTCAATTACTGAAGCAAGCACTTTATTTAAACTGTTGCAATATTAATATGAGTTGTTGGCTGCTATCTTAAGCAAATCGTGTTGTTTAAGATTCATTAATAAAACCAAAATAATCATATTGAAGTCACCATCATTTTTTAACTGGAGCGGAGGAAAAGATTCCGCATTGGCTTTATATAAAGCATTACTTAGCGAAGAATACGATATTCAATATTTACTTACAAGTTTTAACAGCGTTCACAACCGCGTATCCATGCATGGTGTAAGAAGGTCTTTAACTGAAGCGCAGGCTGCGGCTATAGGATTGCCATTATTGGCAGTTGAATTATCAGAAGACCCGTCAATGCAGGAGTATGAAACGAAGATGCGTGAAGTATTAACTGCGTTAAGGGATAAGGGATGCTGCACAGCTATTTATGGTGATATTTTCCTGGAAGACCTTAGAACATACCGTGAAGAAAAACTAAAATCCGGCGGCCTTGAATGTGTTTTCCCATTGTGGAAAACTGATACCGCTGTTTTAATAAAAGAATTTATAGATACCGGTTTTAAAGCTGTTATCGCATGCGTAAATGCTGCTTTTCTTGATAAAAATTTTTGCGGAAGATTAATAGATGAATCTTTTATTAACGACCTGCCAAAGGATGTTGATCCCTGCGGTGAAAATGGAGAGTTTCATTCCTTTGTTTTTGACGGCCCTATCTTTAAACAGCCCGTAAAGTTTAAGCAGGGAAGAACAACATATAAACAATACGAAGTGTCAAGATTGAATAATGTGGACGATGTAAAAAAGAAATATGGATTTTGGTTTTGCGATTTTGAAATGGTGAATTAGTGGAGTAGCTACAGCTACAGAAATAAAAATCTGTGCATCTGTGGCAAATATTATTTTCCAAATGCCTGCAGGCTGCTGCCAAATATTTTTACCGCGATAGCGAGCAGTATAACGCCAAAAAATTTACGTATCGCAATCAGGCCTGCTTTACCTAAGATTTTCTCAAGCCATTTTAATAAATGCAGGGCTATGAAAATAATTACAAGGTTTATGAGAATACCCATAAGTATATAATTGTCTTCAAAATTTGCTTTGAGCGACATGATGGTTGTGAGCGTTCCCGTGCCGGCTATTAGCGGAAATGCAATAGGGACCAGCGTGCCGGTTGAGCCGGGCTCTTCTTTAAAAATATCAAGGCCCAGCACCATTTCAAGCCCAACCAAAAACATAACAATGGAGCCGCCAACAGCAAACGAATGCACATCCAGGTTCATTACCTGTAATATAGGCCGGCCGGCATATAAAAACAGTATCATTAAAATACCGCTTGCCAATGTTACTTTCCATGAATTAATTTGGCCGGTTTTATTTTTTTGTGCTATCAGCACGGGTATTGAACCGATAATATCAATAACAGCAAATAAGG
>JAEWJV010000312.1 GCA_023386395.1 Bacteroidota bacterium | reverse complement strand
ATCATATTGATGGCGCTGGCCTGTAACAAACTTATTCTGCGGGAAAGATGTGCATTGCTCATTTTAACACAGCAAAATAATAGTATTTGTTTTGAATGCAAACTATTTGCAACAGTTGGCTTATTTTGCTTTGTAATATTTATATATGGCTGAAAGTATATATACACAGGAATGGAAAAGCAGCGCCAGTATTTATGAGGTTAACATTCGCCAGTTTACTTCAGAAGGAACGTTTAATGCATTTGCCAGGCATTTGCCGCGCCTTAAAAACATGGGCATTAAAATAATATGGCTGATGCCAATAACGCCAATAAGCATTGAAAAAAGGCAAGGTACTTTAGGCAGTTATTACGCATGTAACGATTATGTTTCCATTAACCCTGAATTTGGCAGCTTAGATGATTTTAAAGATTTGATAAAGCAGGCTCATGATTTGGATTTGCAATTAATAACCGACTGGGTTGCCAATCACACCGGTTACGATCATCATTGGACAAAAGAGCATCCTGACTGGTATGAAAAAGATGCTGCAGGCAATTTTGTTGAACGCCATGGCTGGGAAGATGTAATTGATTTAAATTATAAAAATAAAGACCTGCGTGCAGCCATGATTGAAAGCATGCAATACTGGATAAAAGAATGCGATATTGATGGTTTTAGATGCGATATGGCACATTTGGTGCCGCTTGATTTTTGGATTGAAGCCAAACAAGCATGTGAAACCATTAAACCATTATTCTGGCTGGCAGAATGTGAGGTGCCGGAATACCATAAAGTGTTTGATGTAACCTACGCCTGGAAATGGATGCATGCCACGGAAAAACTGGTAAATAATTTTGCAGGCCTGCACGATTTGAAACTCGTTTTAAAAGAATACCAGGAATACCCGCCCGGCGCATTAAAACTGTTCTTTACATCTAACCACGATGAAAATAGCTGGAACGGAACTGAGTATGAGAAATATGGAAATGCGGCAGCCTTACTTGCTGTGTTCAGTTTTGTGTGGCCGGGAGTGCCGCTTATTTACAGCGGTCAGGAATTGCCAAATTTAAAACGGCTCAAATTTTTCGAGAAGGATCATATTGAATGGAATGAACCCTTAGAACGCGAAAACTTTTATACAAACCTGCTGCAGCTTAAGTCTTTAAATACAGCTTTGCATAATGGCGCCCACATGAATGTATTGCCTGCAGAATACAATGATTACATTTTTGCTTTTCTGCGCTATACAGAAAAAAACAAGGTGCTTATTATAATGAATTTCAGTGACAAAGACAGGCTGCAGTTTAAAATAGCACACCCTTTAATTGAAGGCAGTTTTACACATTTATTTTCAGGCATTACCTATACACTTGGCGAAGTTCAAAGTTTTGAACTGCAGGCATGGGAATACCTTGTGCTTGTTCAATAATCCAGGTGAAAGCTTTTCTGAGTTTGAAGAAGATCAAACAAAAAAACCCCGCGATAGCGGGGCTCTTAATAAAACTATTTTTATTTACGATTTCGTTTGAACGTCGCCATCAATGGTAAGTATTACCGGGTATTTAACGTTAAGGAATTTTACCGTAACCCTTTTGGTAAACTTGCCAGGGCTTTCGGCATTATAAGTAACTTTTATAGCTCCGTTTTTACCCTGCTGAATAGGCGTTTTAGGATACTCCGGCGTAGTACATCCGCATTCTGCTACCGCGGTTTCTATTATCAACGGTTTTCCGGTATTATTGGTAAATGAAAACTCGGTGGTGGCCGGCACATGTTGTTTTATTTTACCAAACGAATGCGTGGTAGCCTTGAATACATCAATACTGTCTGACTGCGCATTGGCGCCTGTTATAAACAGAAAAGCAGCTATACAGCTCAATAGAATTTTCATATTAATTTCCTCCTTGTTTTAACTGGCTTACCGCGCCATTTGCCGGTGCCGCATTATCGGGTGATTTAAAGGTTTCACCGTGAAATTTAATAACCTTGCTTAACCCGCCTTTAAAATAAAGGGTTACCACTTTTGAAAAGTTGCCTTCTGTATAACCATTAAAACCAATAGTTATATCAAAATCCTGGCCGGGGGCATACGGGCCGGGTTTCCATTTAGGTGTGGTACAGCCGCAGCCAACCTTTACATCTTCAATCGCTACAGAATCAGCAGAAATATTTTTCATATCGAGGTTAAATTCTGCAGGCTTTCCGTAGGGTATTTTACCAAAATCATGGTCTGTTTCTTTAAACTGGATCACTTTTGAAATGTCTTCCACCGGTTGCGAATCCTGGGCATTAACAGATATTACTCCGGCTAATGCTATCATTAGGGCAAAAACTTTTTTCATGCAAATTGTTTTTAAATAATGTGCTAAATTAAAAATTATTTATCAAGTGCTCACTGCTAAAATCTAAGAGTTTCTTAATTCAACCTGTTAGTTAGCTTTTAACACCAAAAGTTTAATCAAACAAAAAAAATGATAAAAAAAACTAACGGTAGTAAGTTTTTGTAAATACATTTGCTCCTTTCTATCTGTTTAACTAAAAAAATCCTATGGCAGTTGAAACAGCTTTTGTACCAGCCGCTCAGTTAAGAAAGATCGGGCTGACCGTGCCTCACATTCATTACCAGCTTTCGCCTGATGAATTGACAGAACAAACTTTGCAGCGCAGGGAAGGCGTGCTTAGCAGCTCCGGCGCTTTATGTGTGCTAACCGGCGCTTTCACAGGCAGAAGCCCCAAAGACAGGTTTTTTGTGGCAGACGCAGATACAAAAAATAGTATAAACTGGAGCGATTTTAATATTGCTATTGATGAAAAATATTTTTTACAATTAAGAGAGAAATTAACACAGTATTTAAATTCACAAAAAAACATTTGGGTGAGGGACTGCTATGCCTGCGCTGATGAAAATTACAGCTTCCCCATCCGCGTAATTAATGAAAACCCGTGGAGCAATCTATTTGCCAGTAACATGTTCATACGGCCATCCGAGGCGGAACTGGAAACATTCAGGCCCGGCTGGCATATTTTACAGGCGCCATCTTTTAAAGCCAATCCAAAAACCGATGGCACACGCCAGGAAAACTTTGCTATTATTTCATTTACCCATAAAACAGTTTTAATTGGCGGCACGGGCTATACCGGCGAAATAAAGAAAGGCATCTTCTCCATCCTCAATTACCTGTTGCCACATAATAAGCAGGTATTAAGCATGCATTGCAGCGCCAATATTGGCAGGCAGGGCGATGTAGCTGTATTTTTCGGTTTAAGCGGAACAGGCAAAACAACGCTGAGCACAGACCCAGAAAGAGAACTCATTGGCGATGATGAACATGGCTGGACAGATACAGGTATTTTTAATTTTGAAGGTGGCTGTTATGCAAAATGCATTGACCTGAATGAGGAAAAGGAACCCGAGATATTTCATGCCGTAAAACCGGGTGCGCTGGTTGAAAATGTAACCTTTTTTGAAGGCACCAATGAGATTGATTTTTCAAGCAAAAAAATAACGGAAAATACCAGGGTAAGTTACCCGCTCGATTTTATTTCCAATGCCGCACATCCCAGCATTGGCGGAACGCCAAAAAATATTTTCTTTTTAACCTGCGACGCTTATGGCGTTTTACCGCCAATAAGCCTGCTTACACCGGGCCAGGCAATGTACCAGTTTTTAAGTGGATATACGGCAAAAATTGCCGGCACAGAGGAAGGCATTACAGAACCAAAAGTTACTTTCAGCACCTGCTTCGGTGCGCCGTTTTTGCCATTGCATCCTTCAGTGTATGCTGAAATACTCGGTAAAAAGCTGAAAGAACACAATGTAAATGTGTGGATGGTAAATACCGGCTGGATCGGCGGCCCTTATAATGTTGGAAGCCGCATTAAGTTAAGTTATACACGTGCCATGATATGTGCCGCTTTAAAGGGTAATCTTAAAAAAGCAACATTTGAAAAACATCCTGTGTTTGGTATGATGATGCCCAGCACCTGCTCCGGCGTGCCACAGGAACTATTAAATCCGCGAAATACCTGGTCTGATAAAAATGAATACGATGCGCAGGCAATTATGCTTGCCGGTTTATTTATAAAGAATTTTGAAAAATATGCGCCGAAGGTCTCAGCAGAAATTTTAAATGCGGCGCCCGTAGTTGTCTGAAATTGTTTTTCTATTTGTCAAAAAACAAAAGGGGCCGCTTAAAAAGCGGCCCTCTTTGTTTTAGAGCTATTGCTCATGATTTCATTCTTCAAAAAATTAATTTACCGGAATCTCCTGCTGCGGCGTTTCTTTACCCGGTATTACCGGCAGACTTATCTGCAATACACCATCAACATAATTTGCCCTGATGTTGTTTGTATCGATGGAATCATCAATAGTAAATGTGCGTTCAAAACCACCGCGGCTGTATTCTTTTTTAAGCCATTCAGGGCTTTGCAAACCTTCCGGTGGTTTGTAAGAAACAACCAGTTCGTTGCCCTGTGTTTTTACATTGAAATTTTCTTTAACCCTGCCCGGTGCAAAAACCATTATTTCAAAACTGTTTTCAGTTTTATAAATATTTACCGGTGCACGAAATATTGATTGCATAAACGGATGATGATGCCTTCCGCGGGCAGCAAACATAAATGGTGCAAATGAATGTTTGTTGTACATACTTCTCTCTCTTTTTTATTATAATTAATAACTGTAGCCTGAATCCCTGTTTTGCCTGTTTTCATTTTTCGGGTTTTTATCATCGTTGTTACGATGATCATAATAATGGTCATCGCAATGATGAAAACTTTCGTATCGTGCAAAGCGGTTATGATAATAATCCGGTCTGCCGAACGCCATGTTTAAACTTATAATGGTTATAACGGCTGATATAAACCCTATAAAAAATAATCCACCTCTTCTCATAATTGAAATGTTTTAAATGATGCAACTATTGAGCTGCAATGTTTGTTTTAAATAGCTCGTTTTCCATTTTCTGAATGAAAGTTTTACGTTCTTCTTCGCTCATGTTTTGCCAGCGTTGTGTGTAAGACGGGTTCCAGAAATGATGGCTGCTAAAATTTCTGCGTTCATAGCCTCTCCATCTTTTCCATGCAAAAGCACGTATAATGAAGAATATAAAAAAGAACCCAAAGAAGAAACGAAATGGAAATGGAATGAAAAACAGTACTGCACCGGCAAGTATGCCGAATGCTATTGCTTTTAAAATTTGTGTTGTCTTCATAATATAGATTTTTAAATGAGTATTTATTAAGAAGACGAACGGAAAGAAAAATTACTTTAAAGCAGGCAAAATTTTTTGTTCAAAAAAAGCACTCAATTATTCATCTTAATGATTGATGAAATATTGAGCGCTTTATTAATGAAAAGAAATCTATTGCTGATGCAGCGGATGATCAGCTTTCCGAAGCCACCCATTTTTTGGCGGCTTCAAGTTCTGATAATTTGAATCCTTTTGTTTCGCCGGGAATAATGGCGCCGATTTTATTAGTGATGGTTTCTACGGCCTGCTCATCTGTTACAATGGCAATTTTTTTCCAGCCCCTGAAATGCTTCAGACCCGTCCATGCATCTTCTATCCACGCACCAACAGAAAAATTTTTTACAGGTGTTTCCAGCACATATAAAAAATGGATATGGCCATGTTCTTTATCTATCCTTTCAACTTCAGGCATTAAAATACTTTTGTAATCATCTTTATCTACTTCGCCTGTGGCTTTAAATGCAGCAACATAATCAGGCACATCTGTAATTTTCGTTAACATAACAAAACAATTTAGTATGCCAATAAACTACAAAACACCTGCCATTTATATCATCAACTCACACGTTTATTATGAAGTAATTTATCAATAGCATCATTGAAGGAACCGGCGCGCATAACTTCGCCTGCATTCACAAAATAGATTTCATCGGCATTCTCAATAGTATTAAGCCTGTGTGCTATAATAATGCGTGTTGTGCTTTCAGGAAGCTTGTCTAAAATATCTTCCAATAGTTGTTCGGTAACTGTATCGATGTTTGCGGTGGCTTCATCCAGAATTAATATTTCGGGATTGCGCAATACGGCCCGCATAAAGGCAATCAGTTGCTTCTGGCCAAGGCTGATATTATTGCCGGACGATGTAACTTTTGTTTGCAAACCATCATCAAAAACATTAATAAGGCTTTGCAGGTTTGCTGTATGGATGAGGCTTTCCACCTGTTGATCTGTATAATTTTTATACTTCTCATTGCCATATAAAATATTATCTTTTACCGTGCCAGTAAACAAAAACGGCTCCTGCAATATAAAGCCAATTTTCTCTGAACGTTCCTCCGGCGTGTACGAGCGGATATCTTTTCCTTCCAAAAAAATTGTACCGCTTACCGGATCATATAAACGTGCAATTAAAGAAGCTGTTGTTGTTTTTCCTCCACCGGTTGGCCCTACAAATGCATACGTTTTTCCTTTGGATAATTCGAGTGAAATATCATGCAATACTTCTTTGCTGTCATAACCAAAATGCACATGTTTAAATTCGATCAATGCATCAGACGCAATTGAATTCTTATTAATTGTAACAAGATCAGTTTGCATTGAAAGTATCTTCGATACCCTGTCCCATCCGGCCATAGCCACCTGGAAATTTGTCCACAACGCGGCCAACTGCCGGAGCGGGTTGTAGAAATAAGTGGCATAAGCCAGGAAACTTACCAGCAGGCCAATAGAAAAACTTCCGTTTACAATAAGATAAATGCCCAGGGTTAACACTATTAATTGTGCAAGGCCTGAAAAAAAACTATATACGGGCAGAAACAAATTATTGGCAAGCCCTGCGCCCACAGCGGTTTTATAATTCTGCTGATTAACTTCATCAAAACGCTTCCTGAAATAATCCCGGCGGTTAAAGGCAATGATCACTTTAAAATTGTCAAGGCTTTCCTGTATTTCGCCACTTAAGCTGCCAACACTTTTAAGATTGGTTGCATTCTTTTTCTTTATCCAGGGTGACAAAAGCTTTGTAAAAATAAAAATGAGCAAAGCCGGTGCAAGCGCTGCTGCACCTAACTCAACATGTATGGATAAAAGAAAAATACCAGCACCGGCCATAGTCATAATGCTGCCAATAAACTGCATAAGGCTTTGGGAAAAGAAACTGTTTATTTTATCCGTATCATTATTTACCCTTGATATAAGATCGCCGGCTTTATTGGCATTAAAAAAAGCTACAGGCAACGATTGCAGTTTATGAAAAATAGTGTTGCGCAGAGTAAATAACATGCGCTGGCTGATGCTGCCCATTATCTTGGTTTGAAAATAACTGGTGAACAGGCCCATCAGGTAAATCACCAATAATATGGATGAAAAAAACAATACACCATTATAGTCTTTATGCTGTACATAGCGGTCAATGGTGTAACCAATAAGCAATGGCCCGATAAGATTGATTATGGCATTGAGCAATATGATAACAAATGCCAGCACCAGGTTCTTCTTTTCATGTGCTATTAACTGCAACAGGTTCCTGAGCGCAGGCCAGGTAGATATTTTTTTCTTATTATCAACGGTTTCATTAAGATTGTAATTCATAACTGCTGGTGCTTTTTTGTGAATTCAATAGCTGAACATATTCAGGGCTGGTATGCACCAGTTGCCCGTGTTTACCTGTGGCGATTATTTCGCCTTCCATCAATAAAATTATCTGGTCGTATTCTTCAACGGTTGCCATTTTTTGCGTTACAGAAATCAATGTAAGGCCGGGATAATTTTTTTGTATATTATTAAGAATTTTCTTTTCCGTATTGTTATCGACACGTGATGTAAAATCGTCGAGCAATAAAATTTTAGGGTTTAACGCCAGCGCCCTTGCCAGCATAATGCGTTGCTTCTGGCCGCCTGAAAGGCTTGAGCCGCGTTCGGAAACAATTGTATCCAATTTATCGGGAAGGCTGTTAATGAATGTCTTTAATTCGGCGGTTGAAATGGCTTTCTCCAGAGATTCATCTGTAACCATATCGCTGAATGCAATGTTTTCGCGTATGCTCATATTGAAAATAATGCTGTCCTGGAAAACAAAACCCACCTGCCTGTGAAAAGCTTCGCTGTTATATTCTTCAATTGTATGTCCGTCGAATTTTATATTGCCCGAAGCAGGTTTTATTAAACCGGTAAGCAGGTATAATAATTGCGTTTTACCGGCTGCTGTAGGACCGATAATTGCTATGCGGGAAGAAGGCCTAACGCTAAAGCTGATATCTTTTAATACAGGCGTTTGGCCATAAATAACATTTACATTATCAAGCTGCACTGCGCCTTCAAGCGGCTTTGTTATTGTTCCGGATTCAGGCGGATCGGGCGCTTCAATTATATTGCTGATGCGTTGGTATGAAGCCGTTGCCTGCGCAATTACATTGCTCATAAAACCAATAACAAGTACCGGGAAAATAAGCATGGCAAGATAACTGTTAAAAGCAGCAAAGTCACCGAGGCTCATGCTGCCTGAAATAACAAAACGGCCACCTAATGCCAATATGGTTAATGCAGCCATGTTTGATGTGAATGTGATAACGGGAATGAGGCCTGCAAATAATTTTAATATAGATAAACCAAAATCTCTTGCTTTTGTATTGGCTTCTAGAAATTTGTTGTATTCTGTTTGCTGTGAGTTGACAACACGAATAATAGCAGCGCCTAAAATACTTTCGTTGATAACCTTATTCAGCCAGTCAATTACAGCGCGGCTTTGTATAAATAAAGCTCTTACCTTTTTTAATACCACAAAAAAAGTAACGCCAATTATTGGAATGATGGCTATAACGCATAAAGCAAGTTTCCAGTTAATGGTAAGCAACAAAATACTTGCGCCGATTATAATAAATGCAGACGATGTGATGGATACTATTGCCTGAGAGACAAACATTTTTATGGAATCAACATCGGCCGTGAGATTGGTTAATAATTTGGAAGGATTAGCTTCTTCAATAAAAGCGTAAGATTGTTTTGAAATTTTATCAGACAGCTTTGTACGCAGGTCTCTCGCCACCCGTTCGGAAGCATAAGTTTGAATAATACTTTGCAGATACGAGAACACAAATATGCTCACAACTGCTATGAGAAATTGCGTTATAGTTATTGTGTAAGAAAAATGCGCTGAACTAAAATTGTCAATGCCGGATGCTATAAGCTTTGGTATTAATAAATTTATCCCATTGCTTAAAAGCGTGAACAATATTAATAACAATACAATGCTTAAATAGGGTTTCAGCAAACTTAATATGCCTGGTTTTTTCTTCATGTTTAAGTTGATAGTTTAAGCGTTGACCTCAATAACCAATTAAAAGTTGCAACTGCCTGCTTATATAAAAGATGCAAAAATATCTTTGTTTGCCATTGCAGGCTTTTATCTTTTAGGTTTAATAACAAAAACCGTAGGTAAATAATCAAATTAAGCAGGCGAATGCATTTTTATTCCTGCCGTGGCTTGTGGCAGCGCTGCCTCATTGCTTCGCGGAATTTTGCCCTTTCTTCATCACTCATATTTTTCCATTTCTCCCGCAACTGCCAGCCGCCGCCACGCCGCCACATTTCAGGCCCGCGCCCTACAGGCGGCCTTCCTCGGAAACCACCAAATAATATTTTTGATAAAATAAATAAACCAAGTGCCTGCCAGTAATTGAGTGTTGATGCGTGAATAGCAACTGGCATAATTGCGTTCCACAGCAACATCACAATAAGCGCTGCCAAAAATATCAATGGCAATATTAAAAACGGGAACGGGAACATTCTTTTATTGCGTGGCATAAAATGTATTTTAGTAATTTATGAATTCATTATATAAGTCTTCGAGCCTTTTGCGTAAATGATTTACTGCATAGCGCTTTCTTGATATGATTGTTTTTAAATTTTCGCCGTGCATATCAGCAATCTGCTGCAGCGTTTTATCTTCCAGTTCATTTAAAATAAAAACATCGCGCTGGCTTGCGGGCAGTTCTTCCAGCGCATTAAAAAACGCGTCCCAAAACAGTTGCTGTAATTCCTTTGTATCGGCATTATCATCATCTTCCGCCATTAAAATATCAGCAATATTCAATGCATCTTCATCTTCTTCCATGCTGGTATAATCTTCAAGGCTTTGTTCTTTCTTCTTGCGGTATTTATCGGTTATTTTATTCCGGGCCACACGGTGCAGCCAGCCGCTCATGCTTTCAATTTCATCTGCTGCAGGCTGGTTGCTCAACTGGTACCAAACATCCTGCAAAATATCTTCTGCGTCTTCATTGGTAGGCACACGGCTGCGTATAAAGCCAAACAATTGCTGGCTATATGATTTTATAATTTGTATGATATTATTTTTCTCCGCGGCTATTTCAGCCATGCCTGTAATTTGTAAAGAAGACGATTGAAAAATAAAATTACTTTAATAAAGATGAGATTATTTTCGTTTGAACCTGATTTGAACAGATTAACAGATTGCATGGATTATTTAGCAATCATTA
The DNA here is from genome assembly GCA_023386395.1 of Bacteroidota bacterium. Classification (GTDB taxonomy): domain Bacteria; phylum Bacteroidota; class Bacteroidia; order Chitinophagales; family Chitinophagaceae; genus Parafilimonas. The sequence goes on along the minus strand of JAEWJV010000312.1, from coordinate 7,323 downwards.
TATATTTACAGCTCTTAATCAATAACCTCAATTGAATAAAAAAACATTCTAACGTATGACTGCTTTTACAGGTGAACTTATAGGAACGGCATTATTAATTATTCTTGGCGATGGTGTGGTTGCCAATGTTGTATTAAATAAAACAAATGGTTTCAGCAGCGGCTGGATAGTTATTACAATGGGTTGGGGCATGGCTGTTTTTACCGGCGTATTTGTGAGTGCGGCGGCGAGTGGCGCCCACCTTAATCCAGCCGTAACCATTGCGCTGGCTGCAGCCGGAAAATTTAGCTGGAGCCTGGTTCCCACATACATTGCTGCGCAACTGCTTGGCGCTATGATAGGCGCACTGCTGGTTTGGATAGCTTATAAGCAACATTTTGATGCAACGGAAAATACTGCCACCAAGCTTGCTGTATTTTGTACTTCGCCCTCCATAAGAAATGCAAGCCATAATTTAATTACAGAAATTATAGGAACGTTTGCGTTTATACTGGGAGTGTTGTTTATTGTTTCCCCCGCTGATAAATTAGGCTCGCTTGATGCTTTACCTGTGGCACTTCTTGTATTGGGCATTGGTTTAAGTATGGGCGGCCCTACCGGTTATGCTATCAATCCTGCAAGGGATTTAGGCCCGCGCATTATGCATGCTATTCTCCCTATAAAAAATAAAGGCGGCAGCGACTGGAAATATAGCTGGATTCCTGTGCTGGGGCCAATTACAGGTGGCGTGCTGGCTGCACTGCTCTTTAAGTTTATTAGTTGATTATTTATTGAATAGTTGACTGGTTGATTAATTGATTGGTAAAAGATTTTATATCATTATCATATTAACGATACAAAGATTTATCCAAAATCTATTTCTGTATTATCGCCAATATTCAATGTGCGGCTTAAGCCTTTTACGCTGGCATCGCTGCCGATAAGCGAATTATCAAGCACCACTTCAAAAAGGTTAGTATAAGCGCCCACAATGCTATCGCGTATAACAGAATATTCCAACATAGTATTGGCACCAATGGATACATGCGGGCCGACAATAGAATTTCTTAACCTGCAGCCGGGGCCAATAGCTACCGGTGGAATGATAATGGAATTCTCGCGCTGAAGATTTGTATCTACTGTTCCACCGAATTTTTTCAAGAGGATAGTATTGGTTTCAAGCAATGTTTCTTTCTTGCCGCAATCAAACCAATTCTTTACTTTAAACGATTTGAATTTTACGCCACGCCGCATCATGCAATCCAGTGCATCCGTTAAATTATATTCACCAAAGCTGGTTATGTTCTGCGAAAACAATTGTTCCAGGCATGTAAATAAAACAGCAGTATCTTTTATTTTGTAAATGCCTACCAGCGCCATATTGCTTTTGGGGATAGCAGGCTTTTCAATAACATGCTCAATCATTCCTTCACCGTCAATTTCAGCAACGCCAAAATTGCGCGGGTCGTCCACTTTTTTTACCCCAAGCAAGTTGCCGGGTGCAGTAATCACTTCTTTAATATTATACTCGCAAATAGTATCGCCGAGCGTAACCAAAACTTCATCGTCACCAATAAAAGATTTGGTTAATTCCACCGCATGGCCTGTGCCATGCCGTTCGTTCTGCTGCACGAAATGACAGGTAAGGTGCGGGTATGTTTGCAGCACATATTCTTGTATCTTTTCGCCGAGATATCCTATTACGAAAATAAATTCATGAACGCCTGCCTCATGCAACTGGTCAACAATAAAGCTTAAAATTGTTTTACCGGCAATTGGAATAAGTGCCTTTGGCTGTGTATATGTATGTGGCCGCAACTTAGCGCCTGCGCCTGCAACCGGGATAATCGCTTTCATGGAGAATGTTAGTGCAAAATGTGAAAATTACACATTCTGCAACGGCGTGAAATTAGTAACTTTTTCCACAAACAATAGAATTGTATTTTTTACATTTAATCTCCGCAAAGTTCCGTTATGCATTTATTTTGTAAATGTTAATTAATTTTATGATTGCGCCAGTTGTATTTGCATAGCGGCACGGTTTGACCGTAAAGATGCTTATCATTCAAACAGCTGAATGTTTAATGATAAATCAATGTTCAATAAACATATCTAACTGTTTTGAAAACGATTATTTATTGTTTGTATAGATTCGATATCCTGCCATTACTATTAACCACTAACGGTTTAAATAAGGTTCTTTTTTATGTAGTCTATACTTTTTGTAATGCTGATGAAAGGATCGCCCGGTGTTATGTCCTGCTCAACAAAGAAATATTTTAAGCCGGCTTTATTTGCGCCTTTAAAGATGGTTTTGAAATCAATCACGCCATTGCCCACTTCGGTAAAAGACTTTTTCGGGGTGTTATCCATATCTTTTATATGCCATAATGGAAAACGGCCGGGGTTTGCATTAAATAATGCCACCGGATCGTGTCCCGCCCTGCTTACCCAGTAAAGATCAAGCTCAAATTTCACAAGATCTTTATCTGTATTTTTTAAAAGTATATCATAAGGCAACTGGCCATTATCTTCTGTAAATTCAAAATCGTGATTATGATAGCATAACTGTATGCCCGCTTTTTTGCAGGTTTCACCACCTTTGTTTAAACGTTCTGCAAGTAATTTATAATGATCAATGTTGCCGCGTTCTGCCGGTGAAAGCCATGCACAAACCATGTACTTAACCCCAACAGCCTTTGCATCATCAACGGCTTTATCCCAGTCATGCAAAATGGTGCCCATAACATCTTTGCCATTTTCCTTGTCTTCACCCAGGCGGTAATGGCTGCTTGGCATAATTAAACCATTTTGTTTAAGCAATGCCGCAAAAGATTTTGCATCCATGCCATAAAATTTTTCTGTGCCGGTATAGGTTGCGCCTTCAACAGAATTATAACCAACAGATGCAACTTTAGCCAGTGTGCCAGCCGGATCTTTTGCCATAGCATCCCTTACAGTATAAAGCTGTAAACCGATGTAGGAATTTTTAAAATGCATAGAGCCGGGCTTAATGAATAATGCAGCAGAAGCAAGGGATGTTGTTTTAATGAAAGATCTTCTTGTTGTCATATTAAATATTTATCGGTAGAAAGATAATTGGTTTATAAGCACATGTTAAAGTTATTCACTTTCCGGTGTTGTAAGGTGTTCAATTTTTTTGTCAGGAATAATCCACATAATTGCAACGCCCACAAACAGGCAGCCTGAAATAATTGTATTTATATATGCCAAAGGTGCGGCGGCAATGTAAATAATAAAAGATATAATGCCCTTTCTGCGCTGCGCCATCATTATTTGTTTTAAAGCGCCCTCGCTTTTATGGCATTTGTCAATTGTTACCTGGAGTATGGTATAAGCAATGCCGCATACCGCCAGCAATATGCCGTATAATGCCACAGGTAACGGCTCAAAATGATTTTCATCCATCCATGCAGTTGCAAACGGAATAAGAGAAAGCCAGAATAATAAATTAAGGTTTGCCCACATTATACCGGCACTTATATGTTTCACCAAATGCATTAAATGATGATGATTGTTCCAGTAAATGCCAATATAAATAAAGCTTAAGGCATACGTAAGAAATATTGGCAAAGCCGTTTTTAAAGCCTGCAGGTTTGTTCCTTCAGGCACTTTTAATTCAAGTACCATGATCGTTATGATGATGGCCAGTACACCATCGCTGAAAGCTTCAAGTCTTGTTTTGCCCATATTATTTTTTTGATTGATTGTTTAAGCGTTTTAGAAGCCGCATCCCCATAACCTTTGTATTGAATAACCTGTCCATCTTTTACAATAATAGTTGCAACCCTTTTATCCAGTTGCGTTTTACATAAAATTCATCTACATATTTATATTAGCTAACTTTTTATTGTCAAGATCCGGGTTTAGTGTACTGCCCGTTTTAATGGTTGTTTGTGCATTGCAGGCAATGATGGATAACACCATGCATAATGCCGCACAGCGCTTTTTATTTTGATGATAAAAGTCATACAGCAATTTTAGTTCAGATAAAAATAACGGATAAAAGTTATTGCCTTTGCGGAAGTTATGCGAAATGTTTTCATTGGCTGATTAACATTATACCGGGTCAACATCAGGAATAATATCTACGCTGCTGTAGCGCTTGTTGAATTTTAAAATGGCGATCTGTTGTTCCGCCTGCGCTTTACATTTATTGATAAGTTCTGAATTACGCGGCAGTTTCAATAATAAATCCCAGATATATTTATTACGCAAACGGTTAATTACAGGCTGTGCAGGGCCTGTAATGTATGGTTCAAAATCTTTTTTAATACCTGCAGTGAAAATATTGGCCGCTTCTTCTGCAATATGATTTTCCTTATGCCGGAAAGAAAAATGAATAAGCCTTGTAAATGGCGGGTAATGATAAAACTGCCTGCTTTGAATATCAAAATCATACAGCGCTTTATAATCGTGGTCTTTTACAAACTTTAAAACCGGGTGATGCGTGTTACGCACCTGTATCAATACTTTGCCGTTTTCATCTTTACGGCCAGCTCTCCCGCTCACCTGTTCCATCAGTTGAAAAGCACGTTCATTTACGCGGAAATCAGCAAAATATAAAAGGCTGTCTGCATCTAAGATGCCTACAAGGTTTACGTGTTCAAAATCCAAACCCTTTACAATCATTTGCGTGCCCACCAACAGGTTTATTTTTTGCTGTTCAAATAATTTTATCAGCGTATCATGGTTGTTTTTGCCTTTCATGGTATCGTAATCCATACGGGCAACTTTTGCAGCCGGAAATGTTTCAACAACCAGTTCCTCCAGCTTTTCCGTGCCAAAATTCCGCTGTTTAAAATCGTGGCTGCCACATTGGGGGCAGGTGTATAAAACGGGATATTCTGTGCCGCAATAATGGCAAACCATTTTATTTTTTGCCTTATGATATGTTAGCGTTACATCGCAATTTTTGCATTGCGGAATCCAGCCACAAACATTGCAAACCATATAAGGCGTATAACCACGCCTGTTTTGAAAAAGCAAAACCTGCTTATGTTGCGCCAGCGTTTCATCAATAGCTTCTTTCAGTTGCGGTGAAAGCGGAACCCGTTCTTTGGAAGCAATTTTTGTAAGGTCAATTATTTCTATTGAAGGAAATACAGCATTACCATAACGCTCTTTTAATTCAACCAGTGCATACTTTTTTGTTTGTGCATTAAAATAACTTTCCACCGAAGGCGTAGCACTGCCCAATAAAACTTTTGCACCGCTATCTGCATCAAATAAAGAGGCATAATAAATTGCCGTATCCCTTGCATGATAACGTGGTGCCGGGTCCTGTTGTTTATAAGAGGCATCATGCTCTTCATCAGCTATAATCAATCCAAGATCCTTAAAAGGCAGAAACAATGCAGAACGTGCGCCCAGCAACACTTTCAGCTCGCCGCTTTTAATGCGGTTCCATATTTCAACCCGCTCATTGGCGTTGAATTTAGAATGATATACGGCAATATAACCGCCAAAATGTTTTTGTAGCCTACGTATAACCTGTGCTGTTAATGCAATCTCCGGCAGCATATATAAAACCTGTTTGCCCTGCTGAATATATTGTTCTATCAGCTTAATATAAATCTGTGTTTTACCGCTTGCCGTAGCGCCATGCAATAAACAAACATTCCTTTCTTTGAATGAGTTTTCAATTTCATTCAATGCAGTTTGCTGGGCAGATGATAAATTGAAATCGATATGAATATTCTTTGGCAGGCTTCTTATGCGGTTGACAGAACGTTTTTCTGCAAACAAAATATTTTTATCTACCAGCCCTTTTAACTGTGCTGCACTGGCATTGGATTTTTTTAATAAAGATGATTGCGTTACTTCTCCATCTTCCTTGATCAAATGCAAATAAGACAACAGCAATTCCATTTGCTTCGGCGCCCGGGTTGAAGTATTTAATAATGCCGCCAGCTTTTCTTCATCATGGTATTGCGGATGAAGCGTAATATAGATTTCTGTTTTCTCTTTATATTTTTCTTTCAGCTCTTCCCAAACATGGCAAACATTTTTTTCAATCAGTCTCTTTATTACGGGATAAACATACGATGCATCAAGCAACTGCTGTACTTCACTCAGCTTTAGTTCTTTCTTTATGCTTAATGCTTCGGCAACAATATATTCCTTGTCATTTAAATTGCTGAAATCTTCGTTGTGTTCATCATTCCAAACCAAAATAGTTTCACTTGACAATTTAAGGTTGGCCGGCATGGCAGCCTGCATCACTTCACCTTCACTGCACATATAATAATCTGCTATCCATTGCCATAACTGTAATTGCTGCTGGTGCAATAATGGCTCATCATCCAGGATATTAAGAATAGGCTTTGGCTGAAAATCTTTAGGTTTTTGATAAATAAGCTTTTTAATAATACCGGAATAACGCTTGTTCCTTAACTGCACTTCCACACGAATACCCGGCTTTGCGGCTTGCTGAAATTGTAGGGGGATAAGCCATGTGTACGTTTGGGGCAACGCAAGTGGAATAATGATTTCTGCAAAAAGGTCTTCTTGTTGATTCATTACCTCAAAATTACGCTTCATAATTTCTATAGCGTCTCAGCGCATTATCCATAACATCATTCACCTGCTGCTTTAGCAACTTTATATCATGTTTGGCAGTATAACCCTCCACACTTATTTCATCCAAATAAACACAACGTGAAATGCCCGGTGTTAATGAAAAAATGCTTTTCTGGTTAAGCCGTTTATCATTATCAACAAACAAAACAGGTTTTATTGGCGTTTGTGTTTCCACAGCCGTTCTAAAAGCGCCATCATAAAATCCTTTTAACGGCTTTGCTGTTTCATTAAATGTGCCTTCGGGAAAAATAAAAATAGAAATACCCTGTTTAATAGCCGCCTTTAAAGCACGCAGGCTTTGTGCACGGTGCGCTGCATCGCTCCTGTCAACCAAAATGACCGCTACCCGGTAAATAAAGCCAAAAACCGGGTAATGCACCATTTCATATTTGCCGAGTACACGAACCGGCTGATGCATGCACATTACAATGGAAGGAATATCCATGTAAGAAGAATGGTTGGCAACAAAAATGTACTGGTTATTCCTGTTATGCGGCGTCTCATAAATTTCCTTATGTCTTATTCCAATGAGAAAATACCATATAACGCCCCAGATATGACAGGTTTTGTAAACAAGGTTTCCCGCTTTTATTTTGCCCATGGGCAGGTAAAATAATACCAATATAAAAACAATAAGCATTAAAGCAATGAACATAAGCATTGCATACGCCCAATATAAAAACTGAAAAAAACGGGTAATTATTTTCACGCAGTCAAAATAAGTATATCATCCGAATTCCG
>JAEWJV010000288.1 GCA_023386395.1 Bacteroidota bacterium | reverse complement strand
GAATGGTAAAGTAGAAGAATATACTGCAGAAACTTTGCCTGCTGATCTCGACTCAACCTATGAATTTATTGACCGCATAGATAAAGTTGTAAGAAAAGGAAATGCCACGCCACCCATTGCTGATTTTGCTTTATTTACGTTTAACGGAGCCGATACAACGAAAGATTTATTACAATCTGACGCAAAGTATGTAATGCTGTTTGCAAAAGATTTCAGCACGGTTAATGACTGGATGAATGATGATTTTAGAAAGTATCTGCAGCAACTGCATCGTCAGCAAATACATTTTTATATTGTTACAGCCGATAAACAAGGCGCTGAAAAAATCACAGGCAGTATTCCTGCTGAATTTTTGTTATGCGATGGAACGGTTATTAAAACGGCAGCACGTGTAAATTCAACCTATTTTATTATGCACGGCGCTGATGTGCTGGATAAATTTAGTTATGTTGATTTGCCTGAAAAATTGGATGTGTTGAAATAATCATCGGCAAAGATTGGTGATGTCCTGGCATCCTGGCAAGTAACCTCAAAAGATCCCGCTTTCACATAAAATTAATTACAATCCGTATCCAGGAATTTAAGTGCCTGTTGATTTGCAGCGGATATATAATTGTTTTTTGTTTCAATTACTCTTTTTAGAAACAATACACTACTTTTATTTAACCAAACAAGCTTGCGTACTTCTGCTGATTATCGGAGGGTTTATAGGGTAGAACCGGAACAATAACTGCTATGCTTTCAATTTGATACGGTGCATTTGCGCAGGATAAACTGAATTCGTAAATTAATAACGCTAACCGCTTTAATAACTTTTAATGATCGTACCATTTAAAAAGAGCATAAAATTAAAAAGGGTGTTTAAGGTAAACCTGCTTAAAGTTGATACCGGCGATATTATATACGCCATTATTATTTTGTTCGCTTTAATTGTATTGTTTTTTAGCTGAATGTTATTCAATCTTATGTTAGCGCCAAAACCCCTGTGATTTTATGCGGTTGCCAACAACTCCTTTTTCTTTTAAAATCTTTCTTAGCTGAATAACAAGCTGCGCTTTAGAGCTTATGTGTGATATTGATTGAGTGTATTTTACCGGTAATAAGCGCCAGCATATTTTGCAGCTTAACGTGCATGCAAATATGTAAAGGTTGTGTATGATGATCTTTTCTCGCAATCAATATTTGCAGTAGTGAGTTTAGCTCCTTAAATAATATATCATCTTCGGGCAGCACGGAATGTTCATAAAAATAAGATTGTAAAGCCGGTACAAGTTTAGATGCCACAAGTATTGGGTCAAAGGAAATGGTTATAGCTGCCCCATGCTTCGCCGATATTTTTTAATGGCACTTTTTCAATATCCATATATAACTTCTTCTCCTGCATCAAATTCCAGGTAAGATGAATTTCTTCCATCAGCACTTCGTTGGCGATTATCCCCACACCTGCCATTTTAAAAAGTCTAACATGGTTTATAATTGGTTGGGCAAACTTATATTATTTGAAAGGCACAATGTTTTCATACTAAATGAATAAAATTTGCAGTTTAAGGGCATCCTTAACAAAAATTATCAAAAAAACTTCTCTAAATGCTTGCGCCATATCTGTGAGAAGCCTACCTTTGCGCTCCCAATTTGAAAAAATTGGTTTTGATTATGTCTCAGAGAATAAGAATAAAATTGAAATCATACGATCATAACCTGGTTGATAAATCAGCTGAAAAGATCGTGAAAACAGTACGTGGCACAGGCGCTGTAGTAACAGGCCCGATTCCTCTTCCAACACATACGAGGATTTTCACTGTTCTCCGTTCTCCCCACGTAAACAAGAAAAGCCGTGAGCAATTCCAGTTGGCAACACACAAGCGTTTACTGGACATCTACACTTCTTCATCAAGAACGGTAGATGCGCTGAGCAAACTTGATCTTCCTTCAGGCGTTGAAGTAGAGATCAAGGCATAAGATGTCTGAACCTGAATTTTTAGGATCCAGCAGCTTATTTGGATAAAAAGTTCTTAAAAATAAAATCATCTCTCAATTTTGGATAAAATCCTGAAAAAAAGAGCTCTGAAAAAATGAAATATCTGAAAGGAATTTTTGGCTTAATCCTGAAAGTCAGGAAATCCCCAAAATTTCGGTTCAGACAACATATAAACAAGCCCTTCGAGGTTTGCTTACTTCCGGTACTTCTCTCCCGGTGTAAAATCGGGAAACAAAAGAAAAGGTCGGTAGCTAAACAGAGGATCGATTCCTGACAAAAAGGAAGTCCTTATAACCATGCGGGGCTAAAACCGCAAAAAATGAAAGGAATTATTGGTAAAAAGATCGGGATGACCAGCATCTTCACCCCGGATGGCAAGCAAACAGCTTGCACTATTATTGAAGCTGGCCCCTGCGTGGTAACCCAGGTTAAAACAAAAGAAACCGACGGGTACTCTTCTCTCCAGTTGGCATTCGGCGACAAAACTGAAAAACACTCCATTAAAGCCGAAACCAACCACTTTGCAAAAGCAAGCACTGCTCCAAAGAAATTTGTAAAAGAATTCCGCGATTATACTATTGAAAAAACTTTAGGTGAATCTATTACCATCGACATTTTTACCGAAGGTGAAAAAGTTGATGTTATTGGTACAACAAAAGGTAAAGGTTTTCAGGGTGTTGTAAAACGT